>NZ_JBDFXP010000050.1:0-32116 GCF_040911965.1 Phocaeicola sp. RTP21359st1_B8_RTP21360_211022 | reverse complement strand
AACAAAGCCCCAGCTTGTGAAAGTCGGGGCTTTGTGCGTAAAAAACAGAAGGTGTGCATTTTGACACACCTTCTTTTATTATCCGTTAACCTTTTTGTAATCGGCCAGGAACTTTTCTAATCCTATATCTGTCAATGGATGGTTTAGAAGACCTTTAATGGCGGATAACGGGCAGGTTACTACATCTGCTCCCACTTCCGCACATTGTAATATATGTAAGGTGTTTCGGATGGAGGCGGCAAGAACTTGTGTCTTGTAGTCATAAGTTTGGTACAATTCTACAATTTGTGCAACCAGTCCTACACCGTCATTGCAAATATCATCCAGTCTGCCGACAAACGGAGATACATAGGTAGCCCCCGCCTTTGCCGCAAGTAATGCCTGTCCGGCAGAGAAAACCAGTGTACAATTGGTACGGATTCCTTTATTGCTGAAATATTTGATAGCTTTGATGCCGTCCTCAATACAAGGAACTTTTACTACAATGTGTGGATTAAGGGCTGCCAGTTCTTCACCCTCTTTGATCATTCCTTCGTAATTGGTGGCAATGACTTCGGCGCTGACATCTCCATCCACAATATTACATATCTCGATGTAATGCTTATGTTGGTTCTCAACTCCCTTAATACCTTCTTTAGCCATTAAAGAGGGATTAGTAGTTACACCGTCCAGTACGCCCAATGCGTTTGCTTCGCGAATTTGTTCCAGATTAGCTGTGTCAATAAAGAATTTCATAACTTTTTCTTTTAGATAATTAAAATCAGGTTAGCAATAGGCTGCTAAGCTACTGATATTAACAATGATAAACAAGCAAATGTTCCGATTTATCTGTTATGAGTTCTTTTTATAACTGAACACGGCCCAACCGTTCAACATGATAGCCATAAAAAGCAAGGCAATAAATTGCATGATCAAGTCATCGAATCCGCTTCCTTTCAAATAGACCATACGTGTCACTTGTATAAAATATTTCAAGGGATTGGCTATGGTGATGGCTTGAGCCCACTCAGGCATACTGTTGATGGGGGTGAATAATCCGCTCATCAGCATGATGATAATCACAAAGAAAAACATGACAAACATGGCCTGCTGCATGGTTCGGGAATAGTTGGAAACTACCAGTCCCATACCCGAAATGACGATAATGAACAGCAATGCGAAGAAATAAAGCAGCCATAAATGACCGGCCGGAACCAGACCATAGACTAACCATGCCAGAATGATACTGATTGTGAGGATCAGCATGCCGGCTACCCAGTAAGGAATCAGCTTGGCCAGAATGAAAGTGAACTTGCTTACAGGAGTCACATTGATTTGTTCGATGGTTCCGAATTCTTTTTCACTCACAATATTAAGAGCAGGCAGAAAGCCGCATAACATCATCAACAATTGCGCCATCAGTGCCGGAACCATAAATACCTTATAATCCAGATAGGGGTTGAAACGTCCTTGGGTATCTATTTTTATCACTGGGGAGGGAGAAATAGAGCCGGAATGGGAAATCCGGATTTCAGTGGCATAGGCATTCACTATATTACTGAGGTAGGAACTTCCCAACGTTCCTTTCGTTCCGTTTACGGTGTTGGCTGAAACCAGTACTTTTGCTACACCGGTTTTCAGCAAATCGCGTTCAAAGTGTGGCGGGATTTCCAAAATGAGGTCGGCATCTCCTTTTTCAATGCATTGCATTGCTTCCTGATAGTTGTTTGATACATCTATCAGATGAAAATATTCGGAAGCTCCCACTTTCTGTACTAATCGGGTAGAATAGGGGCTGCGGTCATTATCCACTATGCTGAGATTCATATTTTTGATTTCGAAGTTTGCGGCCCAAGGCAACACCAGCAGGATAATACAGGGAAATACGAGTAGCATCCGCGGAAGCATCGGGTTGCGCAGTAACTGCTTGAATTCTTTTTCTAATAAATACTTTATCATATCTTCCGGAACTTATTCTAATCGTTTGTTAAACTTTTTTAGGCTGATGATTAAAAGGACAACAGCCATCAGCATAAGTATACCCATTTCTCTCTGTGCATAACTGATACCCAATCCTTCAATCATGATTTTCTTGATTCCGACAATATACCATCTGGCAGGGATGACATTTGAAATCAGCTGTAAAGGAAGAGGCATATTCTCGATGGGGAATATCATGCCGGAAAGTAGAACGGTAGGCATCATCAGTACCATTCCCGAAAACAGCATGGCTTCCACTTGGGTACGGGCGATAGTGGAAACCAATAATCCCAACAGCAGAGATACTACGATGAAGATCCATGAGAGCAAAGCCAACGAAAAAAGACTGCCTGCTACCGGAACATGTAATACATAAACAGACAGCAACAGAATTGTAACCAGATTGACGCATGACAGCACAAAGTAAGGTACCATTTTGGCTATAATCATCCATAGCGGACGTACGGGAGATACCAGCAATACTTCCATCGTACCGGTTTCTTTTTCGCGGACAATAGAGATGGAAGTCATCATGGCGCATATCAACATTAAAATCAATCCCATTACTCCCGGCACAAAATTGTAGGCGCTTTGCATACCCGGATTGTACAATAACTTTATTTGGGGGATAATCTGTATGGGTGATTGTTGTTGCATGATCCGGCTTTGCTGATAATCTGCAATAATATTGGATGCGTAAGAGGTCAGTATGGTAGCATTGTTGGGATCGGTGGCATCGGCTATCAGTTGTACTCGGGCTTTACCGGTATGCCGCAGATTGTTATCGAAACCAGCCTCAAACACAATGATCAGGTCCGAACTGCTTTTCCGGAGTGTTTCCTCTATCTCGTTGTTGTCATACAGTATCTTGTTGACATTGAAATAGTCACTGGCATCCAGTTTGTCGATGATTTGCCGGGTGGATACATCTTTTGAGAAATCCAGCACAGCTACTTTTACATTCTTTACTTCGGTGGTGATGGCAAAACCGAAAAGAATAATTTGTACGACAGGCATACCTAATAATATCAGCATCGTCCGGAGGTCCCGGAAAATGTGATAGAATTCTTTTCGCACGAATGATATAAATTGCTTCATTCTCTTTTTTCTTTATCTTTTTTTCAACTTCTTACAGCCTTGCGTGCCAACTGTCTGAATACTTCATCCATATCTTGGGCATGAAACCGTTCTTTTAACCGTTGTGGGGTGTCCAGTGCTTCGATTTTTCCATCCACCATCATTGAAATCCGGTTACAGTATTCCGCTTCATCCATATAGTGGGTGGTAACGAAGACGGTGATTCCCCGTTCTGCCGCCTGATAAATCAATTCCCAGAACTGACGGCGTGTGGCAGGGTCTACCCCTCCTGTCGGTTCATCCAGAAAAACGATCTTCGGCTCATGGAAAATAGCTACCGAGAAAGCCAGCTTTTGTTTCCATCCCAGGGGAAGTGACCGGACCAATGTGTTTTTCTCATTCAAGAGCCCTAATTGTTCCAGCACCTTGTCTGTTTTTTCAGCGATCTCCTTGTCACTCATTCCATAAATCCCTGCATATAGCCGGATGTTCTCCCATACTTTTAAATCTTCATACAGTGAGAACTTCTGGCTCATATATCCGATCTTCTTTTTAACCTGCTCGTATTGCGTGGCTATGTCAAAGCCCGCTACTGTACCTTTTCCCCCGGTAGGTTGTGATAAACCGCATAACATGCGCATGGCTGTTGTTTTTCCGGCACCATTAGCACCTAGGAAACCAAAAATCTCTCCCTGTCTCACTTTGAATGAGATATGGTCCACTGCCGTGAAATTGCCGAATTGTTTGGTCAAGCCTTCTACTTCTATGGCGTATCGCCCGGTGACTTGCGGCTCATTAAAAGAGAGCCCTTCAGGAGAAAGGATCGAACTGAACTGTTGAAGAATACGGTCCGGAGTGTCAATGCCTTGAATCTTTCCTTCACGGATAAATGCAATACGGTCACAGCATTTCATCTCGTTCAGGTAAGGTGTTGCCGCAATGATGGTAAGACCTTCTTGTTTCAATTTCAGCAGCATGTCCCAAAACTCCTTTCTGGATACAGGGTCCACACCGGTGGTAGGTTCGTCCAAGAACAGTATGGAAGGCCTGTGAATCAATGCGCAACTCAGAGCCAGCTTTTGTTTCATGCCGCCGGATAGTTTTCCGGCACGCCGGTGTTTGAAAGGTTCTATTTGTTGGTAGATACCCTTTACCAATGCGTAGTTCTCCCGGATAGTGGTATTGAAAAGCGTGGCAAAGAAAGTGAGATTCTCTTCTACGGACAAATCCTGGTATAAGGAAAAACGTCCCGGCATATATCCTGCCTGCCGGCGTATCTCTTTGTAATTCTTCACCACATCCTGCCCGCAGACTTCCGCTTTTCCTTCATCGGCTAGCACCAATGTGGTGAGAATGCGGAAAAGAGTAGTCTTTCCTGCACCGTCCGGTCCGATAAGCCCGAAGATTTCTCCCGGTTTCACCTCAAAGCATACATCTTTCAGGGCTTGAACTTCACCGTAGCTTTTGCTAACTCCTTTGACAGAAACGATATAATCCATTGTCTTATTTATTTCTTCATTTCTCCGTACATGCCTATCTTGATGTATCCGTCATTCTTTACTGCTATCTTTGTGGCGTATACCAGATTGGCGCGTTCGTCACGTGTCTGGATTGTTTTAGGGGTGAATTCCGATTTGTCTGAAATCCAGGTGATTGTCCCTTCGTATTCCCGGCGGTCATCTTTCCCTAAATCAGAAAACACTTTTACTTTATCTCCTAATTTCAGTTGGGATAATTGATCGGCGGTGATATAGGCGCGTAAAAAAAGATGTTGTACATCCGCCACTTTAAATAAAGGTTTTCCTTGCGTGGCCAGTTCCCCGGCTTCGGCATATTTGGCCAGTACTGTTCCGCAAATCGGACTGGTAATGTGACATTTGCGAAGCTGGTCATCCAGTTGGGCTACTTGTATTTCGTAGGCCGAGCTTTCTTCTGTGATACTGGCATTGCCGCGCTGAAGCGTAGAGATCTGTGCTTCCAACTGTTTTTTCAGAACGGCAATCTGGGAGTCAATATCATCTATTTGTTTTTGGGTGGCGGCATTTTCCTTCAGCAAGTTTTCTGTGCGTTTTCTTTCATATTCGGCTTTGCCGATTTGTTCTTTTGTGGCAGCTATCTGTTTATTGATGTCCGTGCTTTTGCTGGCTATCGCTTTACCGCTGGCCAGTAACTGCATCTTTTTCAAATAGAGTTGTAAGGTATCTATGCACCCCACTTCTTCCCCGGCCTTTAATAACTGTCCTTCTTCTATGTTGAATTGCATGATCTTGCCATTGGCTTCGGAGGATACAATTACTTCGGTAGCTTCAAATGTACCTGATGCATCATAGTCGCCTCTCTTGTTTCCGCAAGAGGATAAACCGAGCAGAGTGGCGGCAAGTAAGATATATTTATTTGTTCTCATATTGGTTTGTTGTATATTTTAATTCGTAAATGGCTGACAATAACTGAATTTCATGCAGGATTTTATCCTGCATGGCAATGTTCTCGGCTGTTACTTCACGTAACATTTCTGTAACGGTCAGTGTTCCGTTGGCAACTTTTGCTTGGGCTGATTTTTTTATGTTGTTACGTAGGGTGATAATCTCCTCATCGTTCTTCATCAGTTCCGTCAGTTTCTTAATTTCACTGTTGTTTTGAGTGATTTCCAGATGAGTGTTAAACAAGAACGTTTCTTTCTGTACGTTCACATCCTGTTGATTCAGTATTAATTGGCGAGATTCATTCTTACGAGTATATAGGTTGCCGAAGTTCCAGGAAAGGCGTACGCCTGCTACGTAATAGGCCGAAAATTCATTTTTCAGCATATTCAGTCCCGGGTTGCCGTATGCGCCTTGCACGAATAAGTCTAATCGGGGGAGGTTCTTGGCGGTAAGTTGTTTACGTTGCGCCTCCAGTTGCTGGTTCTGTACCGCAAACAAGTTAAGTTCCGGACGTCGGATGAATTCTGTAGAATAGGCTTCTCCTTTATATAATAAGGCATTTACATCTGGTTTCTTTAGTGTGTTTTCGGTTAAAGGAGTAGGGTGGTTAATCATGATCTTCAACATCTCGCCGTAAGCACGATAGGTGGCTTCCAGAGTATGACGTTGCTGTATGTTGTTCAATTGTTCCACTTTTACAGCATCCAAATCGGCTTGATTGGCAATGCCATTCTTTACATATGCTGCAACATTGTCATAATTCCTTTGTAATTCTTCCTGCATAAGCTGGTTTTGCTTCAATTGCTCTTTCAATAACAGGATGCCAAAAAAAAGTTGGTTTACCCGTTCGTTGATGGCATACATGTCCACTTCCAGTTTCTGTTTGTCTACTTCGGATGTGGCACGGGTTACCTCTTTCCGTGCCCGGATGTTACCACCGTCCCATACCACTTGGTCCAGTTGCAACATAGCTTGGTATTGATCCTTGCGTATGCCGCGAATATCAATTCCGGGCAGGTCAACGGGTATTTCCGTTACATCCGATTGATAACTGGCTTTAGCGGACAATGAAACCTGTGGCAGATAACCCTTGCCGGCGTTAGAGATGTTGTATTCTTTCGTCTTTTCAATCAGTCCGTACCGTTTAATCAGCGGATAATGCGCCTGGGCTTGCTGCTGACACTCTTCCAGCGTGAGTTCCTGTGCATTCAAACAAATGGGACTGATGCCGAGAAGAAAGGTTGTGAGAATGAATAACCTTTTCATATTCTTAATCTGCTTAATATGATTTCTACATTTTCTTGTTTTCTGCGTTCCATATATTGATGATATTCTTCACCTTTTTCTTCTACAAACAATTGTATCAGTGGGTTTGCCACAAAGACAAAGATATTGAGTGAAATGGCGCTGACCATTAAATCTTCCGCCTTGACGGGGCGTATTGTGCCCTTCTTTATTTCCTCTTGCAGTGACCGGTCGAGCAGACTGATTGCTAACCGGAAATTAGGGAACAAGGTTTTACGGCAAATTTCTTTTCCGCATTCATTGGTCAGAATCTCCCTGTATATAAATAAAGGTAGTTCGGGATTAGCAGTCAAAAGGTCGAAGTGTGCTTCAATGAAACATTTTATTTTCTCCAAAAAAGGCAGTGACTCATCTACACGAGAAAGAAATGTATCGGCCAGTTGCCTGGCTTTTTCTTCAAATACTTTGTTGAACAGATTCTCTTTTGTACGGAAATAATAATGCAGCATGGCATGGGTTACACCAGCCTCCTTAGCTATTTCTGTTGTTTTGCTTCCGGAGAATCCTTTCTTAAGGAATTCTTTTTCAGCAGCTTTTAATATGGATTGTTCTGTATTGCTCGTTTCTTCTTTCATATTATCATTTTTGTTTAACAGGATTGTTAGTAAACGCAAATGTATAAGGAATCATTGGAAACAACAAACAGATGAGATAAAAAAATGTGCTTTCTGTTCTTATGAAATGTTTTTTTCAAGGAAAGCTAATCTCTTTTTTGAGGCAGGTTAAGGCTTTTCTTTCTGTTGTGTTCTATCTCCATAGGCTTTGGAGTTAACTCCAAAGGCTGCGGAGATAACTCCAAAGGTTATGGAGATAACTCCAAAGCCTATGGAGATAGAAATAGAACGGCCGGAAAGCCTTAGCCTTCTTGGTAGAAAGCCTTAGGTCTGCCAATGAAAATACTTAGCTGTTTTCCCACCTGTCAGGTTGGGCCTCTCAGTAACACTATCGTTTGCCATAGGGGGGGATGGAGGCGGGGTATCACAAGGTGATAATGATTAGTATATAATAAGGTATAAGCTCTAAAAGAGCACAGACATTCCACGGCGGATATATTCTCTTTCCATATCTTCCGGTTTCAATATCTTATTGTCAAAGACCAGCAAGTCAATATCCAGTTTTACCACCCCTTGAGCCTTGTCTTCGGGAATCCGTCCGCTGCGTCGTTCCAATTCTTTAAACAAATCACGAACGGAATCGGGTGAAAGCGTAGTGCTGAATTTTGCCAGTTGATTGCTGAAAGGGGAGTGAAAGCCGCTGCCAACAGCTTCCGTTTCCATCATCTCGCCGAAATGAATGTCGGGAAACGTGGTGCGCAATGCTTCCCGTGCAACCGAGAGTTGCGCGTAACGGTTGGTATTAGAGCCCATACAAAGCAAACAATGGTGTTCGTCCATAACATTTATTGCATTAATGGTGCAAATGTATGAAATGTTTTTGTTACTTTTGCATGAATATATAAAAGAAATGCTACCATGAAATTTATTGGAATTATTCCTGCAAGATATGCCTCTACACGTTTTCCTGCCAAACCTCTGGCCGTCTTGGGAGGCAAGCCTGTGATTCAGAGAGTCTATGAACAAGTGTCCGGCATATTGGATGAAACATATGTAGCGACGGACGATGAACGCATTGAATCCGCCGTAAAAGCTTTTGGCGGAAAAGTGGTCATGACCTCCGTTCACCATAAAAGCGGCACAGACCGTTGCTATGAAGCGTATACCAAAGTAGGACGAGGATATGATGTGGTTGTAAATATCCAGGGTGATGAACCTTTTATTCAAAAATCACAGCTTGAAGCCGTGAAAGCTTGCTTTGAAGATCCTGCCACACAGATTGCGACTTTGGTGAAACCTTTCATCCCGGATGACGGGCTTGAAGCCTTGGAAAATGTAAACTCTCCCAAAGTAGTAGTCGGTAAGAATATGAATGCTTTGTATTTCAGCCGTTCCATCATTCCTTTCCAGCGTAATGTGGAGAAGGAAGGCTGGCTGAAAGGGCATACTTACTATAAACATATCGGTCTGTATGCTTATCGGGCCGATGTACTGAAAGAAATAACTTCGCTTCCACAATCTTTGCTGGAGCTGGCTGAATCGTTGGAGCAGCTTCGTTGGCTGGAAAATGGTTATACTATTAAGGTGGGAATCAGTGAAGTGGAGACAATAGGCATTGATACGCCTCAGGATCTGGCACGTGCCGAAGCATTTTTAAAACAAAGGGAGGGGGAGTAAATGCTGGACAGAACCACCCCACCGCCAATCCGCCAACTAAGCGAATTCAGTATAACCCGTCCCGACAGGAGGACGATGAAGAACGGGATGCCTTTGAATATCATTCATGCGGGAACCGAGGATGTTGTACGTTTCGATCTTCTGATAGGAGGCGGACAATGGAATCAGGAACAGCCGTTGCAGGCTATGTTTGCCAACAGGATGCTGCGTGAGGGAGCTGGGAATTTAACGTCTTCACAGATTGCGGAGCGATTGGATTATTATGGAGCCTGGCTGGAGTTATCTTCTTCCGTGAACTATGGATTCATAACACTTTACTCTCTGAATAAATATTTTGCCCGCACGCTGGCCGTCATATCCGAGATGATAAAGGCTCCTACGTTTCCGGCAAAGGAACTTTCCGTGGTGGCCGATACGAACAAACAGCAATTCCTGGTGAACAGCACCCGGGTGGAAATGATCGCCCGAAAGCAGCTGAATACAGCCTTGTTCGGTCCGGAGCATCCTTTCGGGCGCTATGCGGTAGCGGAGGATTATGACCGGATTACCCCGGAGGTGCTCCGTTCGTTTTATCGGAAATATTATCATTCGGGCAATTGTTCGGTATATATTTCGGGAAAGGTCACATCGGAAATTATCCGTTGTATAGAAGATAACTTGGGAAGTGGACAATGGGGGGAAGTGACGGAAAAAGCAAAGACAATGCTTGTTCCTCCGGTTACCACCAAAGAAAAGCGTATCTTTATAGAACGTGAGGATGCACTTCAAAGTTCCTTGAAAATGGGATGTTTCGTAATGGACCGTCATCATCCGGACTTTTTGAAGGCACGTGTCATGGTCACTTTGTTCGGAGGGTATTTCGGGAGCCGTCTGATGTCCAATATCCGTGAAGACAAGGGATATACATACGGTATCGGCGCAGGCATTGTGTCCTATCCGGAAACGGGAATACTGACTGTCAGTACCGAGGCGGCCAATGAATATGTGGATTCTATCATAACAGAAGTTTATCGGGAGATGGACAAATTGTGTAATGATCTCGTTCCTCAAGAAGAATTGGAAATGGTGAAGAACTATATGCTGGGCGATTTATGCCGGTCGTACGAGGGACCTTTTTCTTTGTCTGATGCCTGGATTTATATAGAAACGGCAGGGCTGGACGAACGCTTCTTTATCCGTTCGCTGGATGCCATCCGGGGAATCACCAGAGAAGAAATACGCATATTGGCTCAAAAGTATTTCTGCAAAGAAAACTTAATAGAGGTCATTGCGGGTAAAAAAGTGTAATAACCTATCATGTCCAAAGATAGAAAATCGTATCTTTGGCATAAATCTTATCTATTATAAGTAACGAACCAATGAAGAAATACGTATATATATTATTGCTTTTGGCATCGGTCAGTACATTGGCCACCGCTCAGATAAAAATCGGGAATTATACTTTTAAAGACGGGGGCGAATATACCGGAGAACTGAAAGGCAGAAAACCAAACGGTAAAGGAAAAACAATCTACAAGAACGGAAATACCTACGAAGGGGAATATATAAAAGGTAAACGCGAGGGGAACGGGACATATACGTTTCACGATGGAGAAAAGTATGTGGGGCAATGGTTCCAGGACCAGCAACACGGCAGCGGAACCTATTATTTTATGAATAACAACCGGTATGAGGGTATGTGGTTTACCGATTATCAGCAGGGTGAAGGCACTATGTATTATTATAACGGAGATGTTTATATAGGTAACTGGTTTCAGGACAAACGTAGCGGAAAGGGTACTTATACCTGGAAAGCAGGAGCCAAATATGAGGGCGAATGGAAAGAAGACAAGAAAAACGGACAGGGTGTTATGGTATGGCCCGACCAGTCAAAATATGAAGGCGAGTGGAAAGATGACGCACGTGACGGAAAGGGGACGTTTTACTATGTCAACGGTGACAAGTATGTGGGTGACTGGAAGGATGACGTGCAGCATGGTAAAGGCATTTATTACTTTCATAGCGGTGACCGTTACGAAGGTGACTACGTGAACGGTGAACGTACCGGGCAGGGTATTTATATACACAAGAATGGTGACAAGTATGTAGGGCAGTTCAAGAACGGCGAGCAGCATGGGACCGGAACCTTTACATGGGCCAACGGTGCTGTGTATGAAGGGCAGTGGGTGAATAACCAGCGCAGCGGTAAAGGACACTATATCTGGGCGAACGGCGATGACTATGAAGGTGAATGGAAAAACAACATGGCCGACGGTGAAGGCACTTTGCGCACGGCTGACGGAACCAAATACAAGGGGCATTTCGTAAAAGGAAAGGAAGACGGCAAAGGTGTGCTTGAAGATAAAAACGGAGTACGCTATGACGGATTTTTCAAACAAGGGAAGAAACACGGCGCTTTTGTGGAGACTGACAAGAATGGAAATGTAATCCGTAAAGGTGTTTATAAGTTTGGAACGCTGGATGCGGAACAAAAATAAGAATATAATGTTGGATTTAGAGAAGATAACGTTGAATGTACGTGAAATAGCACTCCGGGCGGGTGCTTTTCTTCGTAATGAGCGTAGCGGTTTTGACCGTAGCAAGGTAGAGAAGAAAAATGCTCACGACTATGTGTCGTATGTAGATAAGGAATCGGAACGCCGTATTGTGGCCCAACTTCGGGAATTGCTTCCCGAAGCAGGATTCATTGCCGAAGAAGGTTCGGGCAGCCTGACTACGGAAAACTATTGCTGGCTGGTAGATCCGCTGGACGGAACCACCAATTTTATCCATAATAATGCTCCTTATTGTGTGAGTATCGCCCTTCGCAATAAAGAAGAACTGCTGGTTGGGGTGGTGTATGAGGTATGCCGCGATGAACTTTACTGGACTTATAAAGGAGCGCCTTCTTATCTGAACAACAAAGAAATACATGTGTCAGATGTTTCTGATATGGACGAAGCGTTTGTGGCGTTAGGCTTTCCATACGATTCGCAAAAGTATAAGCCTTTGGCGGAGCATATCGTGCACGAGTTATATGGAAATGTGGGAGGCATGCGCCTGCAAGGAGCTGCTGCGGCAGAACTTTGCTATGTAGCTGCCGGTCGCTTTGAAGCCCGTATAGAAGGGCTGCTGGGACCGTGGGATATTGCTGCCGGTTCGATAATCTTGATGAATGCCGGTGGAAAAGTGACAGATTACAGCGGAGGGGGAGACTTTTATTCCGGTCGTGAAGTGTTGGCTACTAATGGAAAGTTGCATGATGAGTTTCTCAAGGTCTTGGGAAAAAAATAAATACTTCGCTTTTTTCTAGTTCGTTACAAATATATTTTGTAAGTTTGTCAAGTGAACACATGAACATAATGTAACATGGATGTATCTGTTATCTTTCAATTTTTAAAAGACCTGGCCGCAAACAATAACCGGGAGTGGTTTCAGGGGCATAAGGATGAATATCTGAAAGCTCAAAAAGAGTTTGAGGAATTACTGACAGCAATCATCGCCCGCATTTCGTTGTTTGACGAAAGTATTGTCGGTATTCAAGCCAAGGACTGTACATACCGAATTTATCGCGACACGCGTTTTTCCAGTGATAAGACTCCTTATAAGATACACTTGGGCGGCTATATCAACGCTCGTGGAAAGAAATCGGAACATTGTGGATATTATGTTCATATAGAGCCTGATAACTGTATGCTTGCTGGTGGAAGCTGGTGCCTGGAACCTAAAGTGCTGAAAGCTGTCCGCCAGTCCGTTTATGACAACATAGACGAATACAGGGAAATTGTGGAAGATCCTGCGTTCAAGCAATACTTTCCTGTTATCGGAGAAAATCACTTAAAAACGGCTCCCAAAGGATTTCCGAAAGATTTTGAATATATTGATTATTTAAAATGTAAGGATTATACCTGTGCTTATATGGTGCCTGATGCGTTTTTCCTTGCCCCTGACCTGTTGGACAAAGTAGAGGATGTTTTCAAGCAACTGAAGCGTTTTGCTGATTTTACAAATTTCACAATAGACGACTTTGAATGATAAAAGCAATATTTTAACCATTAAAATGAAATAATTATGGTAGTAGACAGATTAGAAAACTTAGAAAAGTACGCTTCATTGAATCCTTTGTTCGCTAAAGCAATGGAATATCTGAAGACTACAGACTTGAACGCTCAGGAATTAGGAAAAGTAAAATTACAGGGTGATGATCTGGTAGTAAACTTTTCTCAGACCAAGCCTAAAACTAAAGAAGAAGCAAAATTAGAAACTCATAATCAGTTTATTGATATACAGATTCCTCTGTCAGGGGTGGAAGTGATGGGTTATACGGCCCGTGAAGATCTTCCCGAAGCAGACTATGATGCAGATAAGGATATCTCGTTCTATCCGGGACTTGCCGAAAGCTATATTCCTGTAAAGCCGGGAATGTTTGCCATCTTTTTTCCACAGGATGCTCACGCTCCGGGAGTGTCTCCTGACGGTGTGAAAAAAGTGATCGTTAAAGTTTTGGTTTGAAAGAGAATAACTAACAAGTAATCATATTATGGAAAATACCACTCCTAAATTAGGCATAATAGAAAGTGATCCTTGGCTGGAACCGTATTCGGCAGCGATTGAAGGACGCCATCAGCATGCACTAGACAAAGAATTGGAACTGACCGGAGGCAAAGGAACTTTATCGGACTTTGCCACCGGATATTTATATTTCGGCTTGCATCGTACCAGAAGAGGGTGGGTGTTCCGTGAATGGGCTCCGAATGCGAAGGAAATTTATCTTATCGGAGATTTCAACGACTGGAAAGAACATGGCGATTATAGGATGTACCATGTAAAGAACTCTCCTGGTGTATGGGAGGTGGAATTACAAAGCGGTGCTATAAAGCATGGTGATTTGTATAAACTGAAAGTCCGTTGGAATGGCGGTGAAGGAGAACGCATACCGGCATGGGCCAACCGTGTGGTACAGGATGAGCAGACAAAGATATTCAGTGCACAGGTCTGGGAACCGGAGAATCCTTACCGGTTCAGAAAGAAGGTGTTCCGTGCAAAGACTGATCCTTTGATGATTTATGAATGTCATATCGGTATGGCTCAGGAAGAAGAAAGGGTAGGGACTTATAATGAGTTCCGTGAGAAAATATTGCCGCGTATAGCGGAAGCCGGATATAACTGTATTCAGATTATGGCTATTCAGGAGCATCCTTATTATGGGAGTTTCGGGTATCATGTTTCCAGTTTCTTTGCTCCGTCATCCCGCTTCGGTACACCGGATGAATTGAAGGAATTGATTGATACGGCACATAGAATGGGAATTGCCGTCATTATGGATATTGTTCACTCTCATGCCGTGAAGAATGAAGTGGAGGGACTTGGCAATTTTGCCGGTGATCCTAATCAATACTTCTATCCGGGCGGGCGGCGTGAACATCCGGCATGGGATTCCTTATGCTTTGATTATGGTAAGAATGAGGTGATTCATTTCTTGCTGTCCAATTGTAAGTATTGGATGGATGAGTTCCGTTTTGACGGTTTTCGTTTTGACGGTGTGACATCGATGTTGTATTATAGCCACGGCTTGGGAGAGGCGTTCTGTAATTATGGGGATTACTTTAACGGGAATCAGGATGATAATGCGATTTGTTATTTGACATTGGCCAACAAGTTGATTCATCAGGTAAATTCCAAAGCGATTACCATTGCGGAAGAAGTTTCGGGTATGCCCGGGTTGGCAGCACCGATTCAAGATGGTGGATATGGGTTTGATTACCGTATGGCCATGAATATTCCGGATTATTGGATTAAAACAATCAAGGAGAAGATTGATGAAGACTGGAAACCGAGCAGCATGTTCTGGGAAGTGACCAACAGACGCAAGGACGAGAAGACTATTTCGTATGCCGAAAGCCATGACCAGGCATTGGTGGGCGATAAGACTATAATTTTCCGTCTGATAGATGCTGACATGTATTGGCATTTCCAGAAAGGGGATGAAAATTATACAGTGCATCGCGGCATCGCATTGCATAAGATGATTCGTTTGCTTACTGCCTCTACCATCAATGGAGGATATTTGAACTTTATGGGTAATGAATTCGGGCATCCCGAATGGATTGATTTCCCGCGTGAAGGTAACGGATGGTCGCATAAATATGCCCGTCGTCAGTGGGGGCTTTTTGATAATAAGAACCTGTGTTACCATTACTTGGGCGATTTTGATTCAGCTATGGTCCACCTCATTGAGAGTGTGAAAAATATTCAGGAAACTCCAGTGATTGAAGTATGGCATAACGACGGTGACCAAGTGTTGGCTTACCGGCGTAAGAATTTGATTTTTGTATTTAATTTCAATCCTACCAAGTCATTTACAGACTATGGTTTCCTAGTGCCTGTCGGGGCGTATGATGTGGTACTGAATACGGATGCGACAGCTTTCGGAGGCAATGGTCTGGCTGATGACAGTATACGTCATTTCACTAATTTCGACCCTCTTTATAAAAAGGATAAAAAGGAATGGCTGAAACTGTATCTGCCTGCCCGTTCGGCTGTGGTATTGAAAAAAGTGAAAGAGTAATTTATGAGCAGCAACAACAGCTTATCCTATAAAAGAGCCGCCCGCATCCTCACGGTTGCGTGCGGTCTTCTTTTCTCTATTTTTAGTATTGTCTATCTTTTTGTGCTTCAGAAAGATGTAGTAGGTGCATTGCATTATTCATTGTCACAAGGAAAGACACATTATTCTCCGTTGGTGGGAGCTATTATCATTACAGTGGTTTTATTGGTATTCCGTTGGGGAATCAATGGATTGATGGGATTAAAGGGGCCTGTACGGACACTTTCTTATTTCCCGTCTTGTCTGTTGCTGGGAGTGCTGACGGATGTGGACCGGACTATTTTCCACGGAGGAAACATAGGAGATAAATGGTTTTGGCTGCTGCCGTTGCTTTTGCTTATATATATAGGTGTGGTCTATACTTTACGGCGTGTGTTTCGTTCCTGGCTGAATCAAGAGGGGTCCATATTGGGCTTAATAAACTCTAACTTAGCTATTTTGACACTTTTATGCCTGATGACGGTAGGTATAGGAAATACGAATGTGAATTTTCATCATGAACTGGCTGTGGAGCAGGCTATCCGTAATCATCATTATGAAGCTGCACGGATGGTAGGAGCAAAGTCTTTGGAAACAACCCGTACATTGGCAGTGCTTAGAGCCTATGCTATGTCTTTGGAAGGTACCATGGGGGAGCATTTGTTTGAATATCCTCAATATTATGGTGCGGAAGGGCTTTTGTTTGCGCCTCATTCTCAGGAAACTTTGCGCTTGAATGCCGATAGCTTGTATGCTTATCTTGGTGCAAGACCACATGTTGCAGAAAAGACAGTAGACTTTTTGGCTCGTATCTGTCGTGATGAAATAGGTAGACATACCGCTTTGAATTATTATATGAGTGCATTGCTGCTGGATAAGAAATTGGACAAATTTGTATCGGCGGTTGATATGTATTGTTTCGAGCAAGATACATTGCCGCGTTATTATCGTGAGGCATTGGTGCTTTACAAACGGACTCATCCTGGATATGGAAGAGAAGTCAAAGACACGCTGATGGTGCGGCGTTTGGATGAGTTTCTTAACCGTCAGAAGGAATTTTCATCACCGGTGGAAGAGAAAAACCATATGCGGCGGGAATATGGTGATACCTATTGGTGGTATTATCGTTATCAATAAGTTATTTTTATACTTTTTGATCCTATATTTTTGCTAAATCATTGGTACTTTCCCATGCTTTTTTACTAATTTTGCAAACTCTTAAAAAGGAAAAACAAAAATAACGATATAGCAATGGCAGTAGAATTGAAAGAACTTACCAAAAGAAGCGAGAATTATTCTCAGTGGTATAATGATTTGGTGGTGAAGGCCGATTTGGCTGAACAATCACCTGTGCGTGGATGTATGGTTATCAAGCCTTACGGATACGCCATTTGGGAGAAAATGCAGCGTCAGTTGGACGATATGTTTAAGGAAACCGGCCACGTGAACGCTTATTTCCCGTTGCTTATCCCGAAATCTTACCTTAGCCGTGAAGCTGAGCACGTAGAAGGATTTGCCAAAGAGTGTGCTGTAGTTACTCACTACCGTCTGAAGAATGCAGAGGACGGTTCGGGTGTTATCGTAGATCCGGCTGCCAAACTGGAAGAAGAATTGATTATCCGCCCTACATCTGAGACAATCATTTGGAGTACATATAAGAACTGGATTAATTCCTATCGTGACTTGCCTATCTTGTGTAACCAATGGGCAAATGTTATGCGGTGGGAGATGCGTACCCGTTTGTTCCTGCGTACTGCGGAGTTCTTGTGGCAGGAAGGACATACGGCTCATGCGACCCGCGAGGAAGCAGAAGCGGAAGCACAGAAAATGTTGCATGTGTATGGTGACTTCGCTGAGAAGTATATGGCTGTTCCGGTAATCAAAGGGGTAAAATCGGCTAATGAACGTTTCGCCGGTGCATTGGATACTTACACCATCGAAGGCTTGATGCAGGATGGAAAGGCATTGCAATGTGGTACTTCTCACTTCTTGGGACAGAATTTCGCAAAAGCGTTCAATGTACAGTTTGTTGACAAAAACAATAAACTGGATTATGTTTGGGCTACTTCCTGGGGAGTATCTACCCGCCTGATGGGTGCTTTGATAATGACTCACTCTGATGATAACGGATTGGTGTTGCCACCGCATTTGGCTCCTATTCAGGTAGTTATCGTTCCTATTTATAAGAATGATGAAATGCTGAAGAAGATTGATGCAAAAGTAGAAGGCATTGTCAATAAGTTGAAAGCAATGGGTATCTCTGTGAAATATGATAATGCAGACAATAAGCGTCCGGGATTCAAGTTTGCAGATTACGAACTGAAAGGTGTGCCTGTTCGCTTGGTAATGGGTGGCCGTGATCTTGAAAACAATACAATGGAAGTGATGCGTCGTGATACATTGGAGAAAGAAACTCGTTCTTGCGACGGAATCGAAGAATATGTACAACAATTGTTGGAGGATATCCAGAACAATATTTATCAGAAGGCATTGAACTATCGTAACGAACATATCGTGAAAGTGGATTCATACGATGATTTCAAGGAACAAATAGAGAAAGGCGGCTTTATTCTGGCTCATTGGGATGGAACCCCGGAAACGGAAGACCGGATTAAAGAGGAAACCAAGGCAACAATTCGTTGTCTTCCTTTTGATGCTGATGAAGAGAGCCTGACTCCGGGCAAGTGTATGGTAACCGGAAAACCATCTGCTCGCCGTGTTCTCTTTGCGAGAGCATATTAAACTTCGACACATTTATTTTATTTTAATACATTATGTGGAGTCGGCAGCAGTGAATGCTCCCGACTCTTTTTGTTTTTATGTGATGATTAATATAGAAAATATATCTATCAGTTTTGGCAACCTGACTCTTTTCAGAGGACTCGACCTGCAAGTTCATTACGGAGAAAGCGTATGTATTTGTGGTGGTTCCGGCAGTGGAAAATCTTCATTGCTGAAAGCTGTTTTGGGCTTTGTACCTTTAAGTGAAGGGACAATAAAGGTGGACGGCACACTGCTGGCACCTAGAACGGCGGATCATATCCGAAAGAAAATAGCATGGATTCCCCAGGAGTTGGCTCTTCCTTCGGAATGGGTCAGTGAAATGGTGCGGATGCCTTTTGAACTGAAGGCAAACCGTGAGGCGGGATTCAACAAAGAGCGGCTGATGGATTATTTCGTATCATTAGGATTGGAAGAGAAACTTTATGATAAACGGGTAAATGAAGTGTCGGGTGGTCAGCGTCAGCGTATCATGTTGGCAGTGACAGCCTTGCTTGACAAACCTTTACTGGTAGTGGACGAACCGACTTCGGCACTTGATCCGGAATCGTGCTTACGGGTGATTAACTTCTTTAAATCCTTGTGCAGTAAAGGAATGACTATCTTGTCTGTTTCGCATGACAAACAGTTTGCCGCCGGATGCGACAAGGTATTTACTTTATAATCTGACTGATGGGAACAATTGATATAGACTATGGCAGTTTGGGAATAGGATTGCTGCTGATGCTTATTCCGGTTTATTTTTTATGGCATTTCAAGACGGGCTTGCTTAAACCGGTTCTGATAGGCACGGTACGTATGATTATACAGTTGTTTTTGATTGGGGCTTATCTTCGTTTTCTGTTTGAATGGAACAATCCGTTTATCAATTTTCTATGGGTGATCATCATGGTTGGGGTGGCTGCTGAAACGGCTTTGACGCGTACGCGGTTAAAACGTGGAATTTTGATGATTCCAATCTCTATCGCTTTTTTTGTAACAGTGGTGCTCGTCGGACTTTATTTTCTTGGTTTTGTATTAAAGTTGGATAACATCTTCAGTGCCCAGTATTTTATTCCGGTTTTTGGTATAATCATGGGGAATATGTTGGGAGTGAATGTGATAGGATTAAATACTTACTATGCCGGATTGCGTAGGGAACAGCAACTTTATTATTTTCTGTTGGGGAATGGCGCTACCCGTAATGAGGCGATAGCTCCATTTGTGCGTCAGGCTCTTATTAAAGCGTTCAGCCCGGGCATTGCCAATATGGCAGTAACAGGGCTTGTTGCATTGCCGGGAACTATGATTGGGCAGATATTGGGAGGAAGTTCGCCACATGTGGCTATCAAATATCAGATTATGATTGTAGTTATCACTGTGGTGGCATCCATGCTTTCACTAATGATGACCATTTTTCTGGCCTCACGGAAATCATTCGACAGTTATGGCCGGTTGTTACGGGTTCATAAGGATACCAAACGGAAGTAGGGGCCTTATTCTTGCTTTGTATACATTTTATATATTTCTTTCAATAAAATAGAAAAACATGAATGAGCAAATTTGGAAATATATAGCAGAATTATCAACTCCCGGTTTCTTTGTCACTGCGGATATAATGTATGAAGGAGAGGAATTTCCCGTAGATATTAAAGCATTTATCATTGATAAACTAGCTCTGATAGAAACAGGAATATCAGCCCGCAAATTTACGTTTCATTCGGGCGGATGGCGTATTCATCTTACTTTTTTCCCGACAGACCGTGTTGTTGACGAGCGTTATGCTTTGAAAAATAAAATGATAAAGTGGGGAAAGTATAAAAAATAGCTTGGTTGCTTTTTAAATTCAAATGGATTGATTATCTTTGCAATCAAATTTTCGCGAACGAATGAAAATTAAGGAAATAGTAAGTGCCCTTGAAAGGTTCGCGCCTCTGCCTTTGCAAGACGGATTTGATAATGCCGGATTGCAAGTTGGACTGACAGAAGCGGAAGCAACAGGGGCTTTGTTGTGTCTGGACGTTACTGAAGCTGTTGTGGATGAAGCTGTCATGTTGGGATACAACCTGATTATATCGCATCATCCACTTATATTTAAAGGTTATAAATCTATTATTGGTCGGGATTACATTGAACGGTGTGTGTTGAAAGCCATTAAAAATGATATTGTCATTTATTCGGCACATACCAATCTGGATAATGCTCCCGGAGGTGTCAATTATAAAATAGCTGAAAAGATAGGCCTCAAGAATGTACGCATATTAGACCCGAAAGAAGAATATTTATTGAAGTTTGTAACTTTTGTGCCGGATGCACAGGCTGACAGAGTAAGAAAAGCTTTATTTGAAGCCGGTTGTGGTTGCATAGGTAATTATGATTCATGCAGCTATAATTTGGAAGGTGAGGGGACTTTCCGTGCGCAGAGAGGAACCAGTCCGTTCTGTGGAGAAATAGGCGAATTGCATAAGGAATCCGAGGTGCGTATAGAAACGATTCTTCCGGCTTTTAAAAAGGCTGCGGTGATAAAAGCATTATTGGCAACACATCCTTATGAAGAACCGGCTTTTGATTTTTATCCGTTGAAAAATACCTGGACACAAGTAGGTTCGGGAGTGGTCGGAGAATTGGAAGAGCCTGAAGCCGAACTGGATTTCTTGAAACGCATCAAGAAAACGTTCGAAGTGGGCTGTCTGCGACATACTCGTTTATCCGGTCGTCTGATACAGAAAGTAGCGTTGTGTGGCGGAGCTGGAGCATTTTTATTGCCTAAAGCGGTAAGTGCCGATGCTGATGTATTTATCACAGGTGAAGTGAAATATCATGATTATTTCAATTATGAGAATGATATCCTGGTAGCTGAAATGGGGCATTATGAGAGTGAACAGTATACAAAAGAAATATTTTATTCAATCATACAGGAGATGTTTCCGGAGCTGGAAGTCCAGATAACCCGGGTAAATACAAATCCTATTAAATATTTGTAAGAAAAACTATGGCTAGAGAAGCAAAGAAAGACCCGAGCGAATTAACAGTGGAAGAAAAGCTGAAGGCTTTGTACCAGTTGCAAACCATGTTGTCTGAAATCGATAAAATTAAGACTCTGAGAGGGGAACTTCCTCTTGAAGTTCAAGACCTTGAAGATGAGGTTGCCGGTTTGAGCACTCGTATCGAGAAAATTAAAGCTGATATCGAGGAATTGAAATCAAACATTGCAACTAAGAAAATTGAAATCGAGACAGCTAAGACTTCTGTTGAAAAATATAAAGCTCAGCAGGATAATGTGCGTAATAATCGTGAATATGATGTGTTGACAAAGGAGATTGAATTCCAGTCATTGGAAATCGAACTTTGCGAGAAACGCATAAAGGAATATATTGCAGCAGAAAAAGCAAAGAGCGAGGAGATAGAGCACAGTAATCAAGACTTGGATGAAAGAAAGAAGGACTTGGAAGCGAAGAAATCCGAATTGGAAGAAATTGTTTCTGAAACCAAGCAGGAAGAAGAAAAGCTGAGAGAGAAAGCAAAAGTATTGGAGACAACAATCGAACCGCGTCTGTTGCAGGCATTTAAACGTATCCGTAAGAATTCTCGAAATGGATTGGGAATTGTATATGTTCAGCGTGATGCATGTGGTGGTTGTTTTAACAAGATTCCGCCCCAGAAACAGCTTGATATCCGTATGCGTAAGAAAATTATCGTATGTGAATATTGTGGTCGCATCATGATTGACCCTGAATTGGCGGGTGTGATTGCTGAACAGCATTTGGAAACTGTCAAGAGATAATATATCTCCTGAAGCAGTATCTTTTTCTTTGTGGAAAAAGAATTTTATCACATTCTAAGCAAGATCTTGTAAGAAGATGTTGCTTAGAATGTTTTTATATCTACAGTTCTGAATAATGGGGAATCTCCGGTAGAAAAAGGTATGTTTTTGTATTGTAATCAATATGGCAGCAGTAATGGTTCAATCCGTTGCTGACAATCAGATAATCAACTTTCAGGACCATGTTATACCTGGTTATCTGATCAAATACTGTTTGCGTGATTTCTATATGTGGAGCTTTGTATTCCACAATCAGTTTGGCACTTAGATCTTTGTTGTAGAGCACAGTATCACAACGTTTTTTTGTTCCGTTTAAGTCCAGTTGTATTTCGTTGGCCAGTAATCCCTTCGGATATCCTTTATAATCCGTCAGATAATGAACAAAATGTTGTCTTACCCATTCTTCCGGAGTAAGGGCGACATATCTCTTGCGAAGCATATCGAAAATAACATTTTTTCCATTTCGCTCCGCGATTTTAATTTCGTAGGATGGTAAGTTTAATGATAACATTTAGTAAATTTGCATAAGTGTAACTCGGTAATAACCGATACAAAAATACAAAAGATTATGAAAACAAAAGAGGAAATTGTAGCAAACTGGCTTCCCCGCTACACAAAAAGAAGCTTGAATGATTTCGGAGAATACATCCTTCTGACCAATTTCAATAAATATGTGGAACTTTTTGCCGACAAATTCAATGTGCCGGTATTAGGACGTGATGCCAATATGACTTCGGCACATGCGGAAGGAATCACTATTATTAATTTTGGCATGGGAAGTCCTAATGCTGCCATCATTATGGATTTGCTAGGGGCCATCCAGCCTAAAGCATGTTTGTTTTTAGGCAAATGTGGGGGCATAGATAGGAAAAATAAGTTGGGAGATCTGATTCTACCCATTGCAGCCATTCGTGGAGAAGGAACATCCAATGATTATTATCCGCCTGAGGTACCTGCGTTACCTGCATTTATGTTGCAGCGTGCCGTTTCGTCGGCTATTCGCGACCATGCCCGCGATTATTGGACTGGAACGGTATATACTACCAACCGCCGTATATGGGAGCATGATGAAGAGTTTAAAAAGTATCTCCTTAAAACGCGTGCCATGTGTGTGGATATGGAAACGGCTACGCTGTTTACTACTGGTTTTTACAATCATATTCCTACTGGAGCATTACTTTTGGTATCCGACCAGCCGATGATTCCTGAAGGGGTGAAGACGGAGAAAAGCGACAGTATTGTAACGCAGCAATATGTAGAGGAACATGTGGAGATTGGTATTGCTTCATTACAGATGATTATTGAGGAAAAGAAAACGGTCAAGCACTTAAAATTTGACTGGTAATTTTACTGTGTATGGCAAAAGAAACAACATACGAAGAGATAGCCCGTGAGCTGAAAAACCGTATCTATAAGCCTGTTTATTATCTAATGGGTGAAGAGTCTTATTATATAGACCGGATATCTGAGTATATAGCACAAACGGTGTTAAATGAAAATGAAAAAGAATTCAATCAGACTATTGTTTATGGGGCTGATACAGATATCGCGACTGTTATCAATGCAGCCAAGCGTTATCCCATGATGTCCAAATATCAAGTTGTAATAGTAAAAGAGGCTCAAAATATAAAGAATATTGAAGAGCTTGTTTATTATCTCCAAAAACCTTTGGATTCTACAATTCTGGTGTTATGCCATAAACATGGTACATTGGATAGAAGAAAAAAATTGGCAGCTGAAATAGAGAAAGTAGGTGTCCTTTTCGAATCGAAAAAGATTAAGGATGCCCAGCTTCCTGGGTTTATATCTTCTTACTTGAAACGTAGATCAGTAGAAATAGAACCTAAGGCTTCAGAAATGATGGCGGAATTTGTTGGAGCAGATTTAAGCCGTATGGCTGGAGAGTTGGAAAAATTAATTATCACACTTCCAAGAGGACAAAAGCGGATTACTCCAGAACAGATAGAACGTAACATTGGCATAAGCAAGGATTATAATAATTTTGAGCTTAGGAATGCTTTGGTGGCAAAGGATGTTTTCAAGGCTAATCAGATAATAAAATATTTTGAGGAGAATCCCAAAACAAATCCTTTGCAGATGACCTTGTCTGTGTTATTTAATTTCTTCTCTAATTTAATGCTTGCATATTATGCTCCTGATAAGTCAGAGCAGGGTATAGCCAATCAGCTGGGGCTTAAATCATCATGGCAGTCTAAAGACTATATGGTTGCTATGAGGAAATATAGCGGAGTAAAGGTAATGCAAATTATTGGTGAGATTCGTTACTGTGATGCAAAATCAAAAGGAGTGGGTAATCCATCTTTGGGAGATGGAGATTTGCTGCGCGAACTTGTATATAAAATTCTTCATTAATTAACAGGGTCAAGTAAGATTCCGATGTCCCGATGCTTTTATTTTTTAAGTGTCGGGATTCTTTTATCCTTTCTCTCAGCAGAAATTCTGTTGATGGCTCAATTGAGAATAATATTTTACATTCATGCTTCTGTTATTATCTCATTTAATGCTGTAAGTTATGCTTTTGTTCTCTATTTTTCTAGATGATGAGAGATGGATGATGAGAAAAATAGTATTAACTCGCTTATTCCTAGATTGATAGAGCATTTTTCGCCTTCTTAGAATCGTGTATTTTAAAGAGAATGTCCGTTAGTACATGAATATGGTAGTATTTTGCCTTTTCGGAGTAAAATGAATAGAAGAATGGGGATGTGAAAGAATGCAGATGAAGTGAGCAAATAGCTACCATTTATTTTTGTAAGTTCCATACGCTATTTTAAAATTTTGAATCTATACTTTGTTCTCTTATCGTGCCTTCCATGATTCTCACTATCCATGGATTCCATAAAGCGAAGATGGGTTAAAACTTGGATGGGTTTTACCATGAAAAATACATTGACTTGTAAAATAGGAAAACAAAATATTCATAGGATCAAGTTGGATCATAAAACAGATGAAATTTACTGTTGGAAATAATTATAATTTAATTTTGTAACATTACACCTGTAAACCCTCTTAATATAGAAGGTTTTATAAGTTTTACAGATTTAGTAATGTGAATGTTACAAATATAAACAGGATGGTGGTCAAGAGTGAATATTACATATATAAATGTGTATGAATAATTATTTATCCCTTATTTTATTACAATAATATATTATAAACCAAAGTTTTACATCTTATTGATAAAGCTATTGATAACTTGTATGCATTTTATTTGCTTATATAGTCATGTTTGTTTGTAAATATATTGTTTTTTCTGTGAGTATATTATAGATAATCAGTATTTTATATACTTATAGTTAAAGTGGTAATTATGGTGTTTTTAGGAGTGGTTTACGTGTGTAAATCTTAATTTATTTCCAACGATACACCGTCTATTTACTTTTGTAATATATACATTTTTATATTGTAAATTTGCATTTATGAATTATATTAATTACTTTTGTATCTGTAAATTTTGCCTTATACTTTTGTAAATGAAGGAAAGAATCGCTCAAATAATCCAGAAAGAAGATATGACTGCAGCTCAATTTGCAGAGAAGATTGGAATTTCACCTTCCTCTCTTTCCCATATTCTTAGTGGCAGGAACAATCCTAGCCTAGAAGTCGTCATGAAAATACACAAGGCGTGTGACTATATCAGCTTAGACTGGTTACTCTATGGTGAAGGACAAATGGAAACGGATGTTGATTCAGACAATAACATTCATTATACGCCTTCTTTGTTTGACGAGAATTCATTATTTACGCCCGAACGTCCGGCTTCTCCGGAATATCGCAAGGAAAATGAGGTTAAAACACCGCTTTATTCTCCTAAAGAGATTGTGCGTGAGGAAATTAAGTATGTGGAAGTACCTGCCAAAAAAATCACTGAAATAAGAATATTCTTTGATAATGGGACTTATGAAACGTTCAAACCTGAAAATTAGGGTGGGAATCCACTAAAATGCCGGTTGGCAGAATAAGATTTGGGTAAATTCGTGTATCTTTGCATAGAAAACGAATTTACCCAATTTTATTTCATGAAAAAATATATTTTAGACCTTGTGGTTACACAGAACATCAAATTGCATGCCAATTATGTTCTGATAAAATTGACTCATGCCAACCCATTGCCCGAGATGCTGCCGGGCCAGTTTGCTGAGATACGTATAGACGGTTCCAATACTACTTTTCTCCGCCGTCCTATTTCTATTAATTATGTGGATAAAACAACCAATGAAGTTTGGTTCCTGGTGCAATTAGTTGGCGATGGCACTCGCAAACTAGCCACTGTGAAACAAGGAGATATTGTTAATGTGGTGATGCCTCTCGGCAATGGATTTACAATGCCTCGGAACGTGACAAAGGTAAAGCCGTTACTGGTTGGCGGTGGTGTGGGTACCGCCCCGATGTTGATGCTTGGTGCAGAGTTGGTAAAAATGGGATGTACGCCTGCTTTCCTGCTAGGCGCACGTTCATCCAAAGACCTGTTACAGTTGGAAAATTTTGAGAAATTAGGTGAGGTGTATACAACGACTGAAGATGGAAGTATGGGCGAGAAAGGTTATGTGACACAGCATAGCGTCTTGCATACAGACCGGTTTGATATGATATACACCTGTGGTCCAAAACCCATGATGGTTTCGGTAGCTAAATACGCCAAAGCTCATGGAATAGAATGTGAGGTTTCACTGGAAAATAGGATGGCTTGTGGTGTCGGTGCATGCTTATGCTGTGTGGAGAACACGGACGAAGGGCATTTGTGTGTTTGTAAAGAGGGTCCTGTATTTAATATAAAGAAACTATTATGGCAGATTTAAGCGTAAATATCGGCGATTTAAAGCTTTGTAACCCGGTTATGACAGCATCGGGTACCTTTGGATACGGAAAAGAGTTTGAGGATTTTGTAGACCTCGAAAAGATTGGTGGTATCATTGTAAAAGGGACTACCCTTCATCATCGTGAGGGTAATCCTTACCCACGCATGGCAGAAACCCCTATGGGGATGCTTAATGCGGTAGGGTTACAGAATAAAGGGGTGGATTATTTTGTTGAACATATCTATCCGCAGATAAGGGATATTCATACTAATATGATCGTTAATGTATCCGGATCTGCTGTAGAGGATTATGTGAAGACTGCCGAGATCATCAATGATCTGGATCATATTCCCGCTATAGAATTGAATATTTCATGCCCTAATGTAAAGCAGGGTGGTATGGCCTTCGGGGTCTCCGCATGCGGATGTTCCGAGGTTGTAAAAGCTGTACGTAATGTATATAAAAAGACGCTGATCGTAAAATTATCTCCCAATGTGACAGACATCACAGAAATAGCACGTGCGGCCGAGGCTTCCGGTGCGGACAGTGTATCTCTGATCAATACCCTGCTGGGGATGGCTGTCGATGCTGAAAAGCGTAGGCCTGTACTTTCCACTATTACCGGCGGCATGAGTGGTGCAGCGGTAAAACCAATTGCATTGCGTATGGTATGGCAAGTCGCTAAAGCAGTAAATATTCCTGTCATTGGACTAGGGGGTATCATGGGATGGAAGGATGCTGTGGAGTTTATGCTAGCAGGTGCCACCGCAATACAGATAGGTACTGCCAACTTCATAGATCCAGCTATTACTGTCAAAGTTTCAGAAGGAATAAATGACTATTTGGAACGTCATGGATATACATCTGTAAAAGATATAATAGGTGCTTTGGAAGTCTGAAAATTTTATCTTTTAAATTATAGCCCTGCGAGAGTGTAGATGAATAAATTGAAGCATCTCTTGCAGGGCTTTTTTTATAACCTTCTCTAGATGGAATGAGTATGAAAATGGTTGCCGTTGCAACTTGTTATATGGGTATAAAATGATAACTTCAATTATTTTTTTTCGATGAAATGGCTTGTTTTTGAAAAAACGGAGTAGAAAAACACTTGAAAAAGCTTTATTAATATATAAGGGAAAGGAAGATGAACTTAGATTACACTTAAGGAGAGAACATCTTTTCGGATATGATATAAGCAAAAGAAAAGAGGTAAAAGCCCTATGACGAACATGGCTTTTACCTCTTTATTATTTATATATATTTTTTATTTCAACAAATCGGGTCTTAGCCGCTGTGTCCTTTCTAATGACTGCTGAAGTTCCCATTCTTTAATCTTTGCCTCGTGTCCGGATAACAACACATCGGGAACTTGCCATCCTTTGTATTCTGCAGGACGAGTGTATACAGGAGCAGCTAACAGATTGTCTTGAAAAGAATCGGACAATGCCGATTGTTCGTCAGAAATGACCCCGGGAATAATACGAACTACGGCATCGGCAATAACGGCGGCAGCCAACTCTCCACCTGTCAAAACATAATCACCGATACTGATTTCTTTCGTAATGAAATGTTCACGTATTCTATAGTCTATACCCTTAAAATGGCCACATAGAATAATTAAATTCTTTGCGAGTGAAAGTGAGTTGGCCATCGGCTGGTTAAACTGCTCTCCATCTGGAGATGTAAATATTATTTCGTCATACTCGCGTTCTGCTTTCAAAGCTGAGATGCATCGGTCTATCGGTTCAATCTTCATCACCATACCGGCAAATCCACCGAAGGGATAATCGTCTACTTTGCGATAACGGTCGTATGCATAATCACGCAGGTTATGTATATGTATTTCTGCAATTCCTTTTTTCTGCGCACGGCTCATGATAGAGCAGTTAAAGAAGCCTTCCAGCATCTCGGGTAAAACGGTAATGATGTCTATTCTCATATTCGGTTATTTTTTGCAAAAGTAGCAAATTCCTCTTTGTCGGAAGGTGTTTTTCATTCAAAAAATAGCTATTTTTGCGGGAAAACTACCTTTTATATATGACAGAAATAGAAAGAATAGACCAATTGCGCGAGGAGCTTCATCGACATAACTATAATTATTATGTATTGAATGCGCCTGAGATTACAGACCAGGAGTTTGACAAGCTGATGCGTGAACTTCAGGATCTGGAAGAAAAACATCCGGAACATAGAGATGAGAACTCGCCCAGTATGCGTGTGGGAAGTGATATAAACAAAAATTTCACGCAGGTGGTACATAAATATCCTATGCTTTCATTGGCTAACACCTATTCGGAAACGGAAGTAACCGAGTTTTATGACAGGGTAAAGAAGTCTCTGAACGAGGATTTTGAAATTTGTTGTGAAATGAAGTATGATGGAACTTCCATCTCTCTGACTTATGAGAACGGAAAACTGGTGCGCGCCGTGACGCGTGGCGATGGTGTGCAGGGAGATGATGTGACAGGCAATGTAAAGACCATCCGCAGTATCCCTTTGGTGCTGCATGGAAAGGGGTATCCTGAAACATTTGAAATTCGTGGGGAGATTTTGATGCCTTGGGTGGTGTTTGAGGAATTGAACAAAGAACGGGAAGCCCGCGAAGAACCGTTGTTCGCCAATCCCCGCAACGCGGCTTCGGGAACATTGAAGTTGCAGAATTCTGCTATTGTGGCATCTCGCAAGCTGGATGCCTACCTTTATTATTTACTTGGAGATAATTTGCCGTGCGACGGTCATTATGAAAATCTGAAAGAAGCTGAGAAATGGGGATTTAAAATTTCCGATCTCACTCGCAAATGCAAAACATTGCAGGAAGTTTTTGATTTTATCAAATACTGGGATGTGGAGCGTAAGAATCTGCCTGTAGCTACGGATGGAATAGTATTGAAAGTGAATTCTTTGCGACAGCAGCGTAATTTGGGTTTTACGGCAAAATCACCCCGATGGGCCATTGCATACAAGTTTCAAGCCGAACAGGCACTTACCCGCTTGAACAAGGTGACCTATCAAGTGGGGAGAACAGGTGCTGTGACTCCGGTGGCCAATCTGGATCCTATACAGTTGTCCGGAACCGTGGTAAAGCGTGCTTCGCTCCATAATGCCGACATCATAGAAGGGTTGGATTTGCATATTGGTGATATGGTATATGTAGAAAAAGGCGGTGAGATTATTCCAAAGATTGTAGGTGTGGACAAAGACGCCCGTATTATGATAGGTGACAAAGTAAAGTTTATTACTCATTGTCCCGAGTGTGGCAGTAAATTGGTACGCTATGAAGGTGAAGCTGCTTATTATTGTACCAATGATGCCGCTTGCCCCCCACAGATCAAGGGAAAAATAGAACATTTTATCAGCCGTAGAGCTATGAATATTGATGGTCTCGGTCCGGAAACGGTAGATCAGTTTTACCAGGAAGGATTGATACGTGATGTTGCCGATCTGTATACTTTAAAAACATCGGATATCATCAACCTAGAACGTATGGGAGAAAAATCTGCCGAGAATATAATAAAAGGTATAGAGCAGTCCAAAGAAGTGCCGTTCGAAAGGGTACTCTTTGCATTGGGCATCCGTTTTGTGGGTGAAACTGTGGCGAAGAAGGTGGCAAAATCCTTTAAGTCGATGGATGCTTTGGCAGACGCGAGTTTGGATAATTTGATTCATGTCGATGAAATCGGAGAAAAAATAGCGCAGAGTATCTTGTTGTATTTTGCTAATCCGAAGAATCGTGACATTATAGAGCGTCTTCGTGTGGCGGGTGTGAGACTGGAAGCCGATGAGGAGGATACTTCGGAACACACTGACAAACTGGCAGGGAAATCTATCGTGATCAGTGGGGTTTTCGCCCATCATTCGCGTGACGAATATAAGGAGTTAATTGAAAAGCATGGCGGTAAGAATGTGGGAAGTATTTCGTCCAAGACCAGCTTTATTCTGGCAGGTGACAATATGGGGCCCAGTAAACTGGAGAAAGCGCAGAAACTGGGTGTGACCATTGTGAGCGAAGAGGAGTTTCTGCAAATGATAGAGTGACTTTTTAGCGAGTATAAAGTAAAAATAGTGTGATTTTTATCGCTAAAATAGAAAATATTCGTACTTTTGTAGGCTATTAAATAAGAATTTATAATTCATTTATGATACAGACAAGATTAAAAGGCATGGGAGTAGCGTTGATTACTCCTTTCAAGGAAGATGACAGCGTTGATTATGATGCGTTACTTCGTCTGGTTGATTACCAGCTTCAAAATGGAACAGACTTTTTATGCGTGTTGGGAACCACGGCTGAAACCCCGACTTTGACTAAAGAAGAAAAAGACAAGATAAAACGTTTGATAATCGAAAGAGTGAATGGACGTATTCCTATTCTGCTGGGGGTTAGCAGTAACTGTACCCGTGCTGTTGTGGAAACGCTGAAAAATGATGATATGACAGGAGTTGATGCCGTGCTTGTTGCTGTACCTTATTATAACAAACCTTCTCAGGAAGGTATTTACCAACACTATAAAGCGATTGCTGAAGCAACGGATCTTCCTGTGGTTCTTTATAATGTGCCGGGACGTACTGGTGTGAACATGACTGCTGAGACCACCTTGCGTTTGGCACGTGATTTCAAGAATATTATCGCTATCAAGGAGGCATCGGGTAATATTACTCAGATGGATGATATCATCAAGAATAAACCGGCTAATTTTGATGTGATTTCGGGTGATGATGGTATTACATTTCCTTTGATTACTTTGGGTGCTGTAGGGGTTATTTCGGTTATCGGTAATGCATTTCCGCGTGAATTCAGCCGTATGACCCGTTTGGCATTACAGGGTGATTTTGCAAATGCATTGACTATTCATCATAAGTTTACGGAATTATTCAGCCTGTTGTTCGTAGATGGTAACCCTGCTGGGGTGAAGGCTATGTTGAATGTAATGGGGCTGATTGAAAACAAATTGCGTTTGCCGCTTGTACCGACTCGTATCACAACATTTGAAAAGATGCGTGCTATTTTGAATGAATTGAAAATAAAATGCTGATAAAGGAATCTTTTTAATTAGATAAGACTGGTGCTTCTCATATAAAGGCACTATAAAATATTTTGTGTAAATGGAAAATACGGGATTCAAAATCGAGTTCCGTATTTTTTATTTTATACATTT
>NZ_JBDFXP010000049.1:16718-32706 GCF_040911965.1 Phocaeicola sp. RTP21359st1_B8_RTP21360_211022 | reverse complement strand
AGGGCAAATCCGCTCCCGCCGGTCGCAGATTTTGGAATGAAAGAAGTACGGACGAAAAAGAAAAAACATATGACAAACGATGTGAATGGGATGAAGAAAAAATGTGGCCGTCCGGCACTGGGCAGGACGCGTAAATTGACCAGAGGCGTGACGGTGAAGTTCTCCCCCGTCAGCTACGAGGCTCTCAGGTTCAGGGCAGGGAAGTCCGGCCGGAGTCTGGCGGTCTATATCAGGGAGGCAGCACTGGCGGCCACCGTTACGGCAAGGCATACACCGGAGGAGAACGCACTGTTGCGCAGCCTGGCGGGAATGGCGAACAACCTGAACCAGCTGACAAAGCTCTCGCACCAGACCGGCTTTTACAGGACAAGGCTGCTGATAGAGGGGCTGCTGGGAAAGCTGAAGCGGATCATGGATGATTACAGGCCGAAAGGAGGATAGCCTCATGATAGGGAAGATCAGGAAAGGCCGCTCGTTCAGCGGCTGCATACGCTACGTGACGCAGAAGGACGACGCAAAAATCATCGCCTCGGAAGGCGTGCTGCTGGGAACGGTGGAGGAGACGGCACGCAGTTTCCGGTGGCAATGCCTGCTGAATCCGGACGTGGCGAAACCGGTGGGGCACATTGCGCTCAGCTTCAAGCCGGAGGACGCACCGAGGCTGACCGACGCGTTCATGGCAAGGCTGGCGGAGGAATACCTGGAGCTGATGGGGATACGGAACACGCAGTTCATCGTGGTGAGGCATCACGGGACGGACAACCCGCACTGCCACATCGTCTTCAACCGGGTGAACTTCGACGGGAAGGTGATTTCCGACAGCAACGATTTCAAGCGCAACGAGAAAGTGACAAAAATGCTTAAGGACAAGTATTCGCTCACCTATTCCGAAGGCAAACAGTCCGTTAAAACGGAAAAGCTGCATGCTTCCGAAAAGGTGAAATACGAAATATACCGTGCGGTCAAGGAAGCTTTGAGGAGTGCAGATACATGGAAAGAATTTCAAAATAAGCTCTTAAAAATGGGCGTGGAAATGGAATTCAAGTACAAGGAAAACACTAATGAAGTGCAGGGCATCCGCTTTATAAAGAACGGTCTGTCATTCAAGGGAAGTGGGATTGACCGCAGTTTCAGCTGGTCAAGGCTGGATGCGGCATTGGACCATAACCATGTCACGTCCCTGGAAAATGACGTTTCCCAAAAGCAACCGTACCATGAACAAAGTCATGGTTCTGTTATTGATAACCTGGTCGAAGTCACCGGTACGGGTGGCGTGTTCATGCCGTCGGTGGCACCGACGGAGGACGAGAAAGAGGCGGAACGCCTGCGGAGAAAGAAGAAGCGCAGGAAAGGAAGGAGTTTGTGAACCATATGTATAACAAAAAAACTTTGAAAGATGAAAGAGGAAAATTATCTGGAAGGCATCTACGGATGCCTTGAAAGGATCGAGAAGAAAGTGGAGACGCTGCCCGTGGAAGGCACAAGCCCCGCAGTTGGAAACCGGACCAGTTCCCCGGAAGGGATTGCGGAACTGAAAATCCGTCTGGAACGCCTGCAATCCGCGGTGGAGAAAAACGGCTTGGAAATAGCAGCGGTACGTAACCATACCGTCCGGTTGTCGGAAGGCTGGCCGTTGTCTGCCGAAACGTTTGCCGGAGAAATGGAAAAGACAAGGGACAGCCTGCGGCAGGACAGCCAGGCGGTAAAGGAAACGGTAAGACGGCTGGATGAGAGAATGGTCCTGTTGAAAAAGGAACCGGTACACAAACTGGTGACCTACCGTCTGGAAAGCGCATCCAAGGCGGTGGTAACGACAGCTTCAGCACTGATCCTGGCACTGGTCGTTTCCGTCTGGACCAACTGTAACCAGTACCGCACGAACCGGCTTTTGAAGGATGCCGATTTGAAATACCGTGCCATCAGGATCTGCCTGCCGGGGGATGATCCCGACATCGCCTTCCTGGAGAAGCATTTCACCATCGAGCGGGACGAGGAAAAGATCCGGCGTGTGGAAAGGCTGGTGACCGCTTTTGAGGACTCGGTCAGGAACCGCATCCGTAATCATGAAATGGCGGCCTACAAGGACAGTCTGGCGCACCGGCTGTTCAGGGAGGCACAGGAAATCAGGAAGCAAGTGGACAATCCTAATTCAAAATGACTGCACTATGGCAACAATCAAAACCAAATTCAGGTCCTCGTCCGTGGAAGGCAGGGAGGGGACGCTCTATTTCCAGATCATCCACGGAAGGGTGGCGCGCCAGATAAACACCGGCTACAGGCTGTTCCCTTCGGAATGGGACGGACGCATGTCGGAAATCATACTGCCGGTATCCGGTGATGCCAGAAGAAGCCTTCTGCTTGCGTTAAAGGAGCGGATGGAAAAAGACATCCGCCGTCTGGAAAGTATCATTGCCGGACTGGAACGTTCCGGCGGTACCTATCCCGCCGGCAGGGTTGTCGAACTTTTTCACAACCCGCCCCCTGAGGACAGCCATAATTTCATGGCCTTCGGAAAGAGGCTCGTGGAGGAACTGGAGCGTGTCGGCAAGAAGCGCACCGCCGAGAGGTACACCACCGTACTGAACAGCTTCACGCGCTTTCGGGGCAGGGACGGCGACATCCCGCTGGAGGATATCGGCTCCACCCTCATGCTGGAATACGAGGCATGGCTGAAGGACAAGGGGATATGTCCGAACAGCACCTCCTATTATATGCGGAACCTGCGTGCCGTCTACAACCGTGCGGTGGACAAGGAACTGACGATACAGCGCAGCCCTTTCAAACATGTCTACACCGGGATAGACAAGACCGTAAAACGTGCTGTTCCGTTGAAAGTGATCCGCATGATACGCGATCTGGACCTTCGCATTTCCCCGGGCATGGAATACGCCAGGGACATGTTCATGCTGAGCTTTTATACCCGTGGCATGTCGTTCGTTGACATTGCCTACCTGAAAAAAGCTGATCTGAAGAGCGGTGTGCTAACCTACCGCAGGCAGAAAACCGGACGGCGTCTGTCCATTAAATGGGAGAAACCCATGCAGGAGATACTGGACAGGTATGGCCACAATGACAGCCCCTACCTTTTTCCGGTCATCAAAGATACGGCTAAGGATGCCGTGCGGCAGTACAGGAGCACAGCGCATTTCATCAACGGGAAACTCAAAGAACTTGGGAAACGGCTCGGGCTCGGCATGCCGCTCACGATGTATGTAGCGCGCCATGCCTGGGCGAGTATTGCCAGAAGCAAAAATGTCCCGCTGGCAACCATCAGCGAGGCGATGGGACATGATTCGGAGAACACGACCAAAATCTACCTCGCCTCACTGGACACCTCACAGGTAGACAAAGCAAATGACATCATACTTAAATCTTTATAACGGGAACAAATGCGACACGCAGAATACTGAATAAAAGGCTATACCGATCCTGCTTCTCTTTTTAAGAGAAATATTAGACATTGCAAAGATAGGTAAAATATAGGAAAATATCCACCTGTATGATAAAAAACAGTTTTCTTCGAAAGAAAATGTTTCAAATTCCGGTTTAATTGTCAAACAAATCCTTGTCAGGTTCCATATATAGCATCTGATTATCAGAACTATCCCTTTCCGGTATTTCTCTTAAAAAGAAAAGTACCGGAAAAGATCTATGAATACAGTGGCAGAATACTGTTGGAAATGTTCTTATTGACAATTTAAAACCAGATGCGTTTGAAAGGTTTTTGAAAGCATTTTGTAATATAATAAAAATTGTTGAGCATACGGCTCATTTTCTTGGCAAGAGAAATATTACAATGTGCAAAGTTATGTAAAATATTGAAGAAACGATAGAAAACAGGTGATAAAATATAACCAAAACATTCATACAGAGTGTATTTGCTTAACATATATTGGATAAACGCCACAATGCCACTTCGCTTTTCTACTTGTCTATCAATTAATTACATAAAATATGGTCCTCTAATATTTCTCTTGCCAAGAGAAGTAGTGACGGAAGCCCCGGAAATGAGGTCTGTACACTTTGTCAAAAGTATGGAACTAACAATGGATATTATGGGAAAAGGGAACGTAATCCATTGTAATACATGCCAATATGTAGGTTGGCATGAACTAGGTTTATATCCACACCTATAAAATGTTTCGGAATATGAGTACGAGTCTTTTTACAGCGGAGGAAAAAAGGCAGGTCCGATGGTTCGTCATGCGCGCCTACAAGAATGAGAAAATGGCAGAGGACAGGCTGAAAGACAAGGAATATGGTTTGGAATATTTTATCCCGAAACATTATGCCGTAAGAACTTATCATGGAGTGAAGTCAAAAAAGTTGGTGCCGGTTATACCGAGTCTGCTTTTCGTCCACGCCAGCCATTCGCAGATCACTGAATTCAAGAAACGATACAATTTCTTGCAATTCGCCATGTGGGAAAAGAGCACGGGGGCGGAATATATTACCGTACCGGATGACCAGATGGACAGCTTCATCAAGATAGCTTCTCATTATGAGGAGGACACTGTTTATTATAGGCCCGAAGAAATAGACTTGAAAAGAGGAATGCGTGTATGTATCCACGGTGGCAAGTTCGATAACGTGAAGGGCATGTTTGTGCGGGTGCAGGGCAAGAGAAACCGTAGGGTGGTTGTCCTATTGGAGGGTGTCATGGCCGTTTCCGCTGAGGTGCACCCCGATCTGATTGAAGTTCTTTCCTAAAACCGCTGGCTTTTACGGGACTTCGCAAAAATCACGATAAAAATTAATTGAAATTACAAATTAGAAATAATATAAACTGTACAGATATAAATATGAAGAATCGATTTTTGATTTATCTCTTTGCGATAGTGTTGTTTACATCCTGTCACACTTCGAAGGAGATTCTTTACTTTCAAGACATTGCTGTGAATCAGCCTGAAGCGATTGTGGGTGCAAGAGACATCACCGTGCAGCCCAAGGACCAAATTTCCATCATGGTATCCAGTAAAGACCCGCAGTTGGCAGCGTTGTTCAACCTGACACGTGTCCAGTATCGGGCAGGAACTGCCGATTTACGTAGTAGCAACAATAATGGTGAAATATCCGGTTACACGCTCGATGACAAGGGAAACATAGACTTTCCGGTCATTGGTACGCTTCATATTGCCGGTATGACCAAAAGCCAGATTGCCGCCCTTATCAAGAAACGGCTGATGGAAGAGGACTTGGTGAAAGATCCGGTAGTGACCGTAGAGTTCATGAATCTCTATTTCTCCGTGTTAGGTGAGGTAAAAACCCCCGGCAAGTACAACATAACCAAAGACCAGATCACTTTGCTTGAAGCCATCAGCATGGCGGGCGACTTGACCATTACCGGTAAACGTGATGCTATCTTTGTCATCCGCGAGGAAAACGGTGAGCGTGTCACCCACTGGGTAGATCTTCGTAGTAAGGACATTTTTAAATCTCCGGTCTACTATTTGAAGCAAAACGATGTGATTTATGTGCAGCCCAATAAGATGCGTGCCGGTCAGAGCACCATCAACGAGAATAACGTGAAGTCCGTATCGCTATGGATCAGCGTCGCTTCATTCCTCACTTCGTTGGGTGTGCTAATATTCAAGTAACCTTCAGAAAAGGAATCACTTTATATTTTTATAATATGACAGAAAAGAAAACAACCGCCAGCAAGCCTGCTGACGACTTCATACGCATACAAGACCTGTGGGGGATTTTCATGCCCCGGTGGCACTGGTTTGCCCTCTCCCTGTTCGTAACCCTGGCGACAGCCGCCTTGTACCTGCTGGGCACCCCGAACATTTACACCCGTACCGCTGCCATTTTGGTGAAAGATGATTCCAAGGGAGGAACATCCACCAATGTGGTCAGTGAATTTTCTGACTTGGGTATCTTCAAGTCGAATACCAATATCAACAATGAGTTGCTCACCCTGAAATCGCCCACGCTGATGACCGAGGTGGTACAGCGGTTGGGATTAAACGAGACCTATACTGTCCGCAAAGGACTGAAAGATGTGGAATTATACAAAAGTTCGCCTTTAGCAGTCACCTATCGCCACTTGGATGAAACTCCTGTCGGTTTTACAATAGATATTTCATCCAAAGAAACGTTTGTCATATCCGACATGGAAGTAAACGGGAAAGCGTTTGGGGAAGATTTCTCCGGAAAGATGGGCGATTCCATCCGTACTGAAATAGGCACACTTGTCATCAATTTCACAAAATATTGGAACGATTCATTCGTGGGCACTTCCATACGTTATAGAAAAGGTAATGTGTGTGCCGTCACCGATTATTATACAGCCGCTTTGCATGCGGAATTGGGAAACGAGGATGCCACCATTATCAATCTGAGTATCAACGATGCCTCCATTCAGAAGGCTGAAGACATTCTGAACACCCTGATTGAAATGTACAACGAGAAATGGATTCAGGACAAGAACCAGATCGCCGTCAGTACTTCGCAGTTCATCGGTGACCGTCTGAGCGTGATCGAAAACGAGCTGGGCAATGTAGATGAGAACATCGCCGGTTACAAGAGTGAGCACCTGCTGCCGGATGTGCAGGCGGCATCCAGCCTCTACCTGTCCCAGTCCGCCGAGAACAAGAAGGAGTTGCTGGCACTCAACAGCCAGCTTTCCACCGCACAGTATATCCGGAAAGAGTTGAACAACAAGAAACTCAGCCAGCTGTTACCCACCAACTCCGGTATCGCTAATGTCAATATTGAGAGCCAGATCGGTGAATATAACACGATCGTGCTCGAACGTAACCGCCTGATCGCCAACAGTAGCGAGAAGAACCCTCTGGCAAAAGACATGGCTAACTCACTGCAAAGCATGCAGCGTACCATCATTCAGTCGGTGGACAACCTGATTGTTTCGCTCAATACCCAAATACGCAACATCCGCCAACAGGAAGCCACGACCACCAGCCAACTGGCTTCCAACCCGAACCAGGCGAAATATCTGCTTTCTGTGGAACGCCAGCAGAAGGTGAAGGAGGAACTGTATCTTTATCTGCTCCAGAAACGTGAGGAGAACGAGCTTTCACAGGCTTTCACCGCCTACAATACACGTGTGATTACCGCTCCGAGAGGCAGCATGCTTCCCACAGCCCCCCGAAAGATGAATATCCTTTTGGTGGCATTCGCCATCGGTCTGCTTGTTCCGGCGGTGATTATTTTCATGAAGGAAAACATGAATACCAAGGTGCGCGGGCGAAAGGATCTGGAAAACCTAAGCATTCCGTTCATCGGTGAGATCCCCCAATATCTCAGTGCTAAGAAGAAATTGGGATTCGATAAACACACACAGTCTGTCATGAAAGCCATCGTGGTGAAGGAAGGCAACCGTAACATTATCAATGAAGCGTTCCGCGTGTTACGTTCCAATATTGACTTTATGGCAGGCAAGGACAGCGGTCAGAACGTGTTCATGCTTACCTCGTTTAATCCTGGCAGCGGCAAGTCGTTCCTTGCCATGAACATTGCCATGAGCTTTGCCATCAAGAAAAAGAGAATATTGGTGATAGACGGTGACCTGCGTCACGGCTCCACCTCCTCCTACGTGGATTCCCCGAAGACTGGTTTAAGTGATTATCTGGGCAACCGTGTCAGTGACTGGAAGGAGATTATCGTGAAGGATGAAAAATACGACAACCTGCATATCATTCCTATCGGTACTGTTCCCCCAAACCCGACGGAACTGTTGGAGGACGGCAAGCTGGCCACTTTGATAGAGGTGCTTCGCAGCGAGTATGACTATATCTTTATTGACTGTCCGCCTATCGATATCGTGGCCGATGCGCAGATCATCGAGAAACTGGCTGACCGCACCGTCTTTGTAGTCCGCAGCGGTTTATTGGACCGTAGCATGCTGCCCGAACTAGAAAATATTTACCAGGAGAAACGTTTCAAGAACCTCAGCGTGATACTGAACGGTACAGAAAGTGCCGGAGGCCGCTATGGCTATAGATATGGCTATCGCAACGGCTACTCTTCCTATTATGGAAATAAAGGAAAAATGGGGGGGGTAAATGGATGGTCATCAAGTGATTGATTTTGCATGTTATCGTTCTCGTAAGAACTTTTAATTTTAACTCAACTATCATGTGGCCCTTTCGTAAGACAATAACCTTCGCCCGGAGCGGTATCCTGAAAGGAATGACCGACTGTCACAGCCATCTCCTTCCGGGAGTGGATGACGGAGTGGGAACATTGGATGAATCACTCCGAATTCTAGATATGATGGAAAAGCATGGAGTCAGAAAGGTATGGCTCACGCCGCACATCATGGAGGACATCCCTAATGAAACTGTGACCTTGCAGGAAAAGTTCCAAGAATTGAAACGGAGTTATAACGGCACACTGGAACTTGCCTTGGCTGCGGAATACATGATGGACAATCTCTTTGAGGAACGGCTGGAAAAAGATGACCTGCTGCCCCTAGAGGAGGGGAAACGTTACCTGTTGGTGGAAACCTCCTATTTCAATCCACCAATGGAACTGCTCTCTGTCCTGCAACGCATCCAAAAGAAAGGTTATTACCCGTTGCTTGCACATTCGGAACGGTATGAATATATGCAGAAGAGGGATTATCAGGCCTTGAAGGAAGAGCATGTCTCCTTCCAACTCAATTTGCCCTCGTTGGCCGGAATGTACGGAAAACATGTACAGGAAAAGGCCGAAGCCCTGCTGAAAGCCGGAATGTACGACCGTACCGGTTGTGACATCCATGCCATAGGCTGTTACAAGACATTGGTCGCTTCGGCAGTAAAATCGGAAGTCATTGGAACCTTACAGAAACAAAGTGATCAATGATTGCAAATTTTGCATTGACGAGCCTTGTAATCCGAAAGGATGACCGCTGGAACAGGAACGTACTGCGCATCTTGAAACAAGGTGAACAATATCAGTTCAATGGCTATGGTGATGAGTGCAGGTCGCTTGAAAGGAATTTCTTTGCTGCGGGGGTGACAATAAGTGCCATTGTCGGCAAGAATGGAAGTGGCGGAAGAAATTATCTGGAAACGTAAGGCATGGGATAAGAGCTATATGAAGATGATGGAAAATCAATACGATGGGATGACCATAACTCCTTCCCTTCAGAAACGTATCATTTTTGGTTTTCTGGAGAATGAAACGGACATTCATCTACGTCCGTTGACTAAATTGCAACAAGACTTGTACAATCAACAGGATTTGGTATAATCTTTAATCTTAGAATAAAAGACACTGATATTTTTATATCCAATGTTGTTATGCATGGTTTCACTACGGCTCATGCCATAACAGCTATGGCTTTGGTCCAGACAGTGGTCGGATACGAAGCTGCATTAACAACATTGACGATAATCACGATTGTTCCTCTATCAAAGATTCTGTTGTCCTTCGTGTGAGGAATGGAACTTCTTCGTCATGCCCCCACAAGTATGTCTTAGGTGAAATAGAATAGATGCGATCAGAAAACCTCTTGATTATTAGTCAAATGTATAGTGCTTTGTGCTTACGATAAATTATAAACAATATACTTTTATGAATGTTCATCTTATAAGGGAAAACGAAAATCAAAATGATGGTTCTTATATCCACTTGTATCGGAATAAACAGATCGGTGCATGGTGTGCATACGGTTATTCCGCATACGGTTTACGTCTTTTTGATAAACAACAAGGCTACATGAATTTTCGTAGTTACTCAGACTGTCTTCAGATGCCGTGTACGGTTACATCCGGAGAATCCCTTGTTTCATTGTTGCAAGGTTCTGTTGAGGTAGGTTCACAAACTGAGACCTATATAAAGTTAAAAATGGCAGATACAATAAATTTTAATGCTTATCAGAAGTGGTTGCATAAGCTGAAAAAGGATGACCCGAATGATGATGCAATAATTGTCACCACACATGTCAGCCAATATGTGCCACGGGACAGTTTCATTCCCGATGGAATGTCCGCATTTGCGCGCAATGTAAAGCGTATCGGTGATTTTATCCTGTCATTGATTGCATTGATCATTTTTTCTCCGCTATTCTTGTTTTGCTACATTGCCATTCGCAGGGAAGATGGAGGAAGTGTCATCTTCAAGCAAGAACGTATCGGCAGATTCGGGCGCCCGTTCTACATATACAAATTCCGCTCCATGCGTCTGGATGCCGAGAAGTTCGGACCGCAGCTTAGTCATACCGGGGGTGAAAATGATTCCCGATTGACTAAGACCGGTCGTTTCATCCGGGCGCACCATTTGGATGAATTACCCCAACTCTACAATGTTCTGCGTGGCGATATGGCATTCATCGGTCCACGTCCGGAGCGTAAGTTTTATATCGACCAGATACTTGAACACGACAAGCGATATACTTATCTTTACCAAATCCGTCCGGGCGTAACATCATATGCCACACTATATAACGGCTATACGGATACGATGGAGAAGATGCTCCGACGTTTGGAATATGACCTTTATTATTTAGGACATCGCTCATGGTGGTTCGACTTTAAAATTCTGTTGAACACATTCTGTTCAATTGTACTCGGAAAGAAATTTTAAAAGATTAATAACTTATATAACAGATTGATAATGAAAGCTTGTTTTATGGGCTTGGGGTATATCGGATTGCCCACAGCCATTATCGCCGCCAAGCACGGCATTCAGATTACAGGAGTTGATATTAACCCCCAGGTAGTGGATATGACGAATGCAGGACATCTGCATATCATTGAGCCGGGTATGGAGGAGATGTTGCAGGAGGTGGTGAATGCCGGCTCGTTGAAAGCTTCCATAAAGCCGGAGGTGAGCGATGCTTATTTTATGGTAGTTCCCACCCCGTTCAAAGGAAATCATGAACCGGACGTTAGTTATGTGGAAGCCGCTACACGTGCCGTATTGCCATTATTAAAGGAAGGCGACCTTTATGTCATCGAGTCCACTTCACCCGTAGGCACCACCGAAGCGATGGCCCGCCTCATTTTCAGCGAACGTCCTGAATTGGAAGATAGGATTTATGTGGCTTATTGTCCCGAACGTGTATTGCCGGGCAATGTGATTTACGAACTGATACATAACGACCGGGTCATAGGCGGTTTAAATCCTGAATCTACCGATAAGGCCATTGGATTTTATTCTCAATTCGTGCAGGGAACACTTCATAGAACCAACTGTCGTACTGCTGAAATGTGCAAACTGACGGAGAATTCCAGTCGGGATGTACAAATAGCCTTTGCGAATGAACTTTCCTTGATTTGTGACAAGGCCGGTATCAATGTGTGGGAACTTATCAATCTTGCCAACAAACATCCGCGGGTTAGCATCTTGCAGCCTGGTTGTGGCGTGGGAGGTCATTGTATAGCTATTGACCCTTATTTTATCACTGCTGATTTTCCAGCAGAGAGTAAATTGATTGCCGATGCCCGTGAAATTAACAACTACAAAAGTTTTTGGTGCGCAGAAAAAGTGAAAAATGCCATGCTGGAATTTGAACTGAAACATCATCGGAAACCGTGCGTTGCCATGATGGGGTTGGCTTTCAAACCGAATATCGACGATTTGCGCGAGAGTCCTGCAAAATATATTACCACGAAAGTGATGCAGAGTTGCAATAATGCCAATATCCTGGTTGTGGAACCCAATGTAAAGGAGCACCATGTGTTCAAGTTAACAGATTACAAAGAAGCCTACGACAAGGCGGACATCGTGGTATTCCTTACAGCACACACTCCGTTCAAAGAATTAGAATGGCGAGAGGATAAGGTGATATTGGACTTTTGTGGAATATTTAAAAAATAGTGAATATATGAATATTTTAGAACTGACAGGTATGAAATCGACTAAATACGGCGGAGTAGAATCCTACTTCGCTGAATTGGTCAAGATATGCCGTGTTGATAAATTTATTTTTGTATACGAGTCGATGCCAATCAGTGAAAACTATGTAAATGACATCAATAAGTGGGGGGGGGGGTAATACTTTGTAAACAAAGCATTTCCACATTTCAATATTTCAAATTTGTGATAGGTGTCATCAAACGTGAGAAAATAGACATTGTTCATTTTCATTTTGGAAGTTATCTTATTGCACCATTCTTGCGAATTCTGTTTCCCCGGATTCGGATTATTTCAACCCGTCATAGTGAAATCTTTGTTTCCAACAAACTTAAAAAATTATATCTGAAGTTCTGTTTTTTTCCTTTTGAAAGATTCCTTTGTGTCAGTTGTGGCGTAAAGAAAGAAATGATTGAAGGCGTAGGTTTTTCTTCAAAGAGTGAAGTCCTATACTTGGGAGTCCGGAAAAAAAAGATTGTCAACCCAAATCTGAAAAAAACATTGGACATACCAAAGGGGGTAGTCGTGTTGACTACAATCGGATTCAATATTCGTATCAAGGGATTCGATATACTTGTCAAAAGTATTCAGAGTCTGATGGACTCCAACAGACTTAAAAACGATATAATAGTGCTTGTCATCGGAATTAGCGAAAATTCTGAAGACAGTAATAGCTTGAGGCAATTGATTGCCGAGGCCGGATTGAATAGAAAGATTATGTCTTTGGGAATACGAAATGACATTAATGATATTTTGAATATTTCTGATATTTACTTGCAGCCTTCCCGTACAGAAGGACTTTCTCTTAGTATTATGGAGGCCCTAAACTATTCGTTGCCTGTTATTGGTACACGAGTTGGGGGCATTCCTGAAATCGTACATGAGGGAGAAAACGGATATCTTTTTGAAAAAGAGAATGTTGAAGGGCTTGCTGACAGGATTGAGATACTTGTCAATAATCGTGAAGTCCGAGAAATGATGGGTAGAAAATCAAAAGTAATATCCAGTCGGTTCACGCTTGCAGACGGTGTGGAAAAGTTAGCTTCTATATACCATCAGACCAATTGATTTGCCCCTGACACTCTATTGTCATTCAGGTTGCAATTGAGATTAAAAAATGTAGGATAGTTATAAATGCAGTCATCAAACAAACGCATAGCACGCAACACGTTAATGCTTTATATACGGACATTCGTAATGATGCCCGTATCTCTATATACTTCCAGGATTATATTGGAAGTGTTGGGAGAGAACGATTTTGGAGTATACAATGTTGTTGGCGGCTTTATCGCACTTCTGTCTTTTATTAATTCCGCAATGACAAAAGCCACCCAACGTTTTCTGAACGTGGAATTGGGAAAAGGCAATCATGACAGAGTCTCGAGGGTTTATTCCATGAGTCTTCTGATACATTTTGCAATAGCGGTATTTATCGGCTTCGTATTGGAAACTGTGGGGCTCTATTTCTTTGAAACAAAATTGAATATTCCTCCGGAAACACAAGATGCAGCACGGGTTGTGTACCATATTTCTGTAGTGACCGCTTGTCTTCATTTTATCAGGATTCCTGATGAGTCGAGCATTATTGCATATGAGAGGATGTCTTTTTTCGCTTATGTCAGCATCATTGAGGTAATGGCAAAATTGGGAACAGTATTTCTCCTTTTCTGGGCTGAAGACAATCGTCTGGTGTTGTACGCCGTTGCCCTTATGACCGTTGGGATATTGTTGAATATCATTTATGCCATTTATTGCAAGCGTAATTTCACGACTTGCAGATTCCGGTTCTATTTTGACAGAAAGCTGCTGAAAGAAATGCTTTTCTTTTCTTCATGGAGCCTTTTCGGCGGTATAGCCCATGTCGCATCCATACAAGGCATATCAATACTTTTGAATATTTTTTTCACGGTTGCTGTCAATGCGGCAATGGGGGTAGCCTCGCAAGTGTTCAGTGCTGTCAATACTTTGGTTACAAACTTTCAGAAAGCGGTGCAGCCACAGATTGTCCAGTCCTATTTTTCAGGGGATAAATCCAGATTTCTGGAACTTGTTTTCCGCTCGTCAAAATTCTCGTATTTCCTGCTCTTTTTCGTCGCTTATCCGTTGATTTTGATTTGTCGGCCTGTCGTCGAGTTATGGCTTGTCTGTGTCCCTCAATATACAGTACAGTTCATTCAGCTTTATCTCATCTTCCTGCTTATTGATGCATTATCCGGAAGTCTTTGGGTGTCATCTGAAACAATAGGCAATATAGCCAAGTATCAGTTTACCGTTTCTTCGATGATAATTATGAATATTCCGATTATATATATATTGTTCAAGTTCGGTTGCAGTCCCGTCTATGCGGTGATTGTCAGAATTGCCATCAATTTCATTACTCACTGTTACAGAATATTCTATCTCAAACACAAAGTGAATTTCCCGGTTAGGAGGTATGTCGTGGAAGTGATGTTTAGGTGTCTTTGGGTGTCGGTCTGCATCATTCCGGTCCCATTCTTTTTGCATAAATTTCTAACCTCAAGCTGGGGTAGCCATATACTTGTCGTATTGACCAGTCTTATCATTTCCGGACTTGTTATCTATAAATTCGGACTTGATGCTAAAGAAAGAGGGTTCGTAATCAGTACGGTAACAAATAAATTCATGTTCTTAAAAAAACAATAAAATGTAGGGAATAAAGGTGGTGGCAACAGTATACAATACACTCCGTTGCGGTTTGTATCCTTTTAAACAGCAGCTTGTTACGGGGCTTTTGGAATTCCTTAATTTGGTCAAATTGCAATGTTTGTTACCGGCGGTTCGTTTCATGCGCTCGTTTTTTCATATGCCGTTCTTTGCTGTCAATAGAGATAAGGACAACTGCATGATTACTTTTCTCGATAATATCGGTTTGCAGAAACGTACTATCAGTGAAACAGATAAAGAGGAAAAATACAAAGAAGTTCTTTGGGCAGATTATAGTGCTGCGGATGTATTTCTTGCAGAAGAAAGGAAGAGGAACTTAAACTTTTGAAATAATGGAAAGGGACATTCGTATAGACATACTTAAAGGCATCGGCATAATCCTTGTCGTTTGGGGACATGCCACCGCAATCCTTATAAAGGAAATTTGTATTTTCCATATGCCTTTGTTTTTCTTTTTGGCCGGTATGTTTTATCATCCCAAACAAGGATTTATTCAATCAAGAGCAAAACGGTTGCTTATTCCCTTTGGGGAATATTCTCTGATATTCGCTGTATTTTATTTTAGCATGGGGTTGCAGGGAATACCGCTTGATAAACTGAGCATCCATCATATCGCCGCATTTGATGGTCCGTTGTGGTTCTTGGTCGCTCTTTTTTATATATGTGTCATATATTATTTTTTGGACAAAACCGTTAAGGAAAAAAACGTTATTCTTATCGTTTCTTTTGTAATTGGGCTGGCTGTCGCATATTCCAAGATCAATTTGCCGTTTTATATCGGGCAGGGGCTGTTCTCTTTGCCATTCTATGCTGTCGGCAAATGGATGAACGACAAAGGGCTGACACAAGCAGAGGGGGCAATTAAAAAAGCAACCGTTATTGCTATAGCCGGATATATCATAGCCATAGCGTTCTGCCGTTTGGCACATTATCAATTTGATATTTCGCAACTGAAATTTTCCAGTTTCCCGTTTATATTCTATGCCGGAGCTTTCTGTGCCATATATCTTTTGTTGAATTTCAAGCCTTTCAACAAGATAACAACTACAAACAGAATATTGGCATCTTTGGGAGCTAATTCACTCACGATAATGGCTATACACGCTCCTTTTCTGTGGTTGTTCAGGGATTTTATCAGAACAAACAGTAGCTTTTATAACACAAAACTGGGGGGGGTAATTTCAAACTTAATCACTTTTGTTATCTTCATAACATTGAGTTATTTAATTGCCCTTGGAATAGAACAATTAAAAAAACTGACAGCTAAAAATCATGGATAATCCGAAAGTATCAATCATTGTACCGATTTATAGAGTAGAGGAATATATTGAGCGGTGCGCTGAATCGTTGTTCGCCCAAACGTTTGATGACATTGAATACATCTTTGTGGATGATTGTTCTCCAGACAAGTCGGTGGAGATCTTGCAGAGAACTCTGGAAAAATATCCGCATCGAAAGAGGCTGACACGAATTGAGAGGTTGTCGTGGCAAACCC
>NZ_JBDFXP010000049.1:0-16708 GCF_040911965.1 Phocaeicola sp. RTP21359st1_B8_RTP21360_211022 | reverse complement strand
ATGTGTATAAGAGACAGGTTCGACGACAAGGGATTCAATTGGCCTCTGGTGATTACACGGTTCATTGCGATAGCGATGACTGGATGGATGTGCATGCCATAAAGGAACTATATACTTTTGCCCTATCCGGCCATTACGATATGGTCTTTTATGATTTCTATCGTAGTGATGGTGTTTCTACATATGCTTCCGCCCCGCGCAAGGTTTCTACCAATAATAAAGACTTCCTGATGTCATCATTGCTTTGCGGGCGGTTGATGGGGAGCTTGTGCGGCGCTTTGATCAAACGTAGTCTTTACGATGGGATAACATTTCCAAGGCAAAATATGAACGAGGATCTGGCGACGATAATCCAATTGGTTTGGAATAGCCGGAATGTAGGATACTTGATGAAACCATTTTATTACTATTTTTTTAATCCTGCGTCAATTACAAGTTATGGCAGTGCTGAGATCCAGATTAATAAACTCAATCAGCGTAAGGAGAATCTTGATCTGATTTTCACCTTTCTTCGCTCCAAAGGTATTTATGAAAAGTATACAGACGAGATAAATGCGCTGAAAGTTGGTTCAAGAATGTATCTTGATAGATATATGCTGATGCCGCGAATCCGTCGGATTTGGCACAATACATATCCGGAAATCAACAGTATTACAGTCATTCGTCACAGCAAGATGCGTACTCTCAGTAAAATCGAGTATTTCGGTTCTTTGCTTGGTGTATATCCCATATTCAAATACCTTAAAAATATATGGAAAGACTTAAGGAAATAGATATTATCAGGACGTTCGTAATCATTCTGCTCGTGCTCTATCATGCTCTTGCGCCCTATTGCGGTGGTTGGGATATGCCTTCCTACGCCCAACCCAATGAAGGATTTTATTGGGGAGGAAAACTGGCATACAGTGGGATGCTGGAAACTTTTGTCCTGATTTCCGGGTATGTATTTGCCTTTTCGCTCCAAAAGAAAGTCATTTCTTTCCGATTATTACTAGCCGGTAAGCTGAAACGGCTGTTTGTACCGTGTATGTGTTGGGGCATTATCATGACATTGATATTCTTTGGTCCGTCAAAACTTCTTAATCTGGAACATTTTTGGAAAATTATTGGGGGATACGGACATCTTTGGTTTCTTCCGATGCTCTTTTGGTGCTTTTTAATGGAATATGGCATACAGCACTGTCTCAAGGGACGTAACTTGATGTTAGTACTCATGATTATTGCTATTCTGCCTTGGCCGGGAATTCCGTTCCGTTTTAATCAATCGCTTTATTATCTGCTTTTTTTCCATCTTGGTGGAATTTTCTTTAGAAATCGTGAGCGGCTGAGAACTGTCAATTGGTCAACAATATGCATTTTATCGGCTGTTTATATGGGGTTATTCATTGCGGTAACATTGGTTTTGGGAATGGACGGGATGCGTCCGGAACTGGCATCGGACTTGAAAGTAAAAGTTTTAATCCTGTTTGTCCACCATACTCTTAAAATGGTAAGCTATGGATTAGTCACAATTATCTATGTCGCTGTATTTATAAAACTGGAAGACAGATGCAATGGAAAACTATACACTGTATGCCGAAGTATCGCAATGAATTCGATGGGAATATATGTGATGCAAGAAATAGTTCTGAGACTTATCTATTATAGAATGGGGGGGGGTATTTTTGTATACCAAAGAGTTAACTCCGTTGGTCGCCTTCGTGGGCACTTTCATCGTCTGCTATGTATCAAGTGTGATTATAGCCGGATGCAAATACACCAAATTTCTGTGTTAGTATGAATGTGTCCTATTTTATTTACCTAATAAATTACAACGATGAAATATCATTACGAGGCAGTTCCGGTACTGTTCAATATACTTCTGTTTTTTCTTATGCTGTATCCGTTTCCGAATGTGTATAGATATGGCTGTGAATTTAGAAAACGATATACAGACATCTTGGATTATGCAGTATACGGTGTCCTGCTGATACTGTTTTGCACTTTCGGCTATGCGGACAACGATTTCTATCACTACGAGGGGCTTTTCAAACGTATCTGTTCAACCGGATTAAACGTGCATCTTGAACCCGTTTACTATTGGTTGATACGGAATGTCACTTCAAACTATCTGGTATGGCGGTTTATAGTGTGGAGCGGAACGGTGATTTTGTCGTTATGGACAATAAAACGGCTCAAACTTGATGTGAGGATAGGATTGCTGATATTTGTGCTGTTTTATATCAACATTATTTCAGTAATGCGCGGAAATTTGGGAATTGCCATACTGTTTTTTGGCTTTTCATTCATTATCAGGCCCTCTCATAATAGGTTATTGTCATTCCTATTCGGTTGTTTGTTGATTTTCTGTTCATTCTTCTTTCACAAAAGTATGTTGTTTTCGATTGCTGCACTTTCGGTAACACCTTTTTATCTGAATAGGAAAACGGTAAAAATCAGTCTTGTCATATTCCCTTTCCTGACCGTTGTGACTACTTTACTGCTGGATTATATTATTATGAACGGACTCATCGGTTTTGATATAGCAGACATGAATATAGGGAGCTCGATGACGGGATATGCGAGCGGCACAATGCGGCAGTCGAATATTTTTGGTAAACTGAACCAAATGATAACCTATATGCCGGTATACGCATCTTTGGCTCTTATGACTAAGAAGATAGTTTTTGAAGAAATGGATGTTCCACGGTATATAAAGGCATTGTTCATCTATTGGTATGCAATAACTTATATTGCCAGTCTGTTTTTCTTCCAAGAAACTTCGGTATGGCTCTTTATACGTTTCATAATGATGAGCTATTTTCCTCTTTGTATTGTTGTGGGTTATTATTATTCTAATTTCAAGATGACACGCGAGAAAAGAATCTTGATGCTTTTGGCAATCCTTCCTATCTGTTATAAACTTTTCTATGCCTTCTATAAGAGGTTGGTATGGGAAGGGTACGTCTTTTTCTGACATGTTTCGTTAGTTTACACGTATTAGGATCACAATAAAAAAATTAAAAAACAATCTGAATGAAAATCTTAGAAATAATTCCTCAACTTAGCAGTGGCGGCGGAGAGCGGTTTGTGGTTGACTTGTGCAATGAGTTGTCGAAAGAACATGATGTGACATTGATGGTTTTGCACTCACTTGACAAGGTGGATTTCTATTTGAAAGAGGTATCGAATAATGTAAGGGTGGTATCGATGAACAAACGGATGGGACTTGACATCGGTTTGTTATTTAGAGTATATAGATATATCCGTAGAGAAAAGCCTGATGTGGTGCACACGCATTTGCGTGCTATTATGTATATTGCTTTCGCAATCATGCGAAAGAATGGCGTTATGCACTGTCATACAGTGCATAACGCTGCTGATAAAGAAGCCGGAGGCTCCTTTATCAGCAGCGGAATGCGGAAGTTCTGTTTTCATCATGGGTGGATTACACCCATTACCATTTCCGCCGAATCACTACATAGCTTCCGAAAATATTATGGAATGGATGCTCCTATGATTTTCAATGGGCGCAATGTGGATGCTGGTATGCTTGTTTCAGACGAGGTCAAGGAACAATTTAAACAGTATAGACATACAAATAAGACGCGAGTACTGATAAGTCTCGCACGTATTGACCCTGTGAAACGGCAAACTCTCTTGGCACGTGTGGTAATGCGGTTAAAACGGGAAGGATACGACCTCACTGTATTGTTTATCGGAGGTGAACGTGATGCACAGATGACCGCGGAATTGCGTTCGTACAACGATGAAGCAATACAATTACTTGGAGAACTGCACAATCCGCTTGAATACCTTAAAATGGGAGATGCTTATGCACTTTGTTCCTCGTATGAGGGGATGCCTATTTCGTTGATAGAGGCTATTGGTGTTGGCTGTATACCGGTATGCACACCTGTGGGCGGTATAGTAGATGTGGTACACAACGGTGAAAACGGTTTTCTGAGTGACGGTATCGGTGAAGAATCTTATTACAAAACGGTAAAGAGATTTCTATCCCTCACCGATGTACAGCTTAAAGACATGAAGCAAAAAGCTCTTGCCACTTATGGTCCATTCAGTATGTACGAATGTGCTCGCAACTACGTAAGACTTTTCGAGAAAGGAATAAAGAAATGAAACGGAAAAAATTACTCGTTGTAGGCTCAATTCCCGATGAGAGCAACTTATTGAATTATGGAGGTGCGACGGTGTTGATGAAAAACTATCTTGACTATCTAGCCTCTCAGTCTGAATATGAATATAGGTTTGTACAAAACAACCGGTATTCAAATCTTCGCACTCGCCAGCGTAGTATGTGGCGCAATTATTCATACTTTTTCCCGGCATTTTTGTGGAGACTGTTTGGGTGCGATATTGTAATGTTCAATTTTTCTGATCATGGTACAATTTATTATTTCCCATTATTGAGCAAAATAGCTCGTTTGGCACACAAAAAAGTCGTACTACGTAAATTCGGAGGTTCATTTGAGTTCTACATAAAGAAAATTGGTCAAACCCAATTACAACGGGCACTTGATGCTATCAGACAAACAGACTTGATATTCTTTGAAACCCAACAGGGTATTACACACCTACAACAGTTAATAGGAAAGAGTGACAATATACATTGGTTCCCTAATGTGCGTAAAGCTTCAACAATACGAAAGAACCCCTCAGACTTTCATGGCAGATGTGTTTTCATGTCGCATATCAACAAAGAAAAAGGGATAGAAGATCTTATAGCGGTATCCAAACTGTTACCTTCGAATTATACCCTTGATATATATGGTGAGATAAAAGAGGATAAATATCGCAATATCAACTTCAACGAAAGCGGAATAACATACCATGGGGTTGTCTCTTCCGAACAGGTTTTAAAAACTTTAGTAGAATATGATTTACTGCTATTACCTTCTTATCGCGAGGGCTACCCGGGCATTATCATCGAAGCTATGTCTGTAGGCATTCCTTGCGTATCAACCTATGCAGGTGGAATACCTGAAATCGTAGAAGACGGTTACAATGGTCGTTTAGTAATTCCCGGTGATGTAGATGCGATAAAACAAGCTATCTTATCGATTAACGCAACAAACTATTCTCAATATTCAGGGAATGCCTTGAAGAAATTTGAAGAAGAGTTTGAATCTGATAAGACGAATAAACGCATACTTGAAATTATAATGCACTAAATCAAATGGCTAATAATATTCTTATTGTCAATACAATTAAACATCTTCGGTTAAAACAAATCTATTATCAATTATATTATAGACTATTTTCTCATAAGTTGATGGAATATAATGTTCCCCGGCAATCTTCATTGCGGATGGTCTCAGTTATCGCAAAGTGGTATTGTTACAATGTACCCAAGACATTTACATTCCTAAATCTTATAGGGGATTTTAAGTCATGGAATGATGTTAGTCATGGGATGCTTTGGGCATACAATCTGAATTATATGGATTGGTTGTTGCAACCTGACATGACTTTTGAACAAGGTTCAGAATGGGTTGAACGGTTTATAACTGATTTGCCAACAAACAGGATCGGTCTTGATCCTTATCCTATCGCACTGCGAAGCATCAACTGGATCAAGTTTATCGGCAGGCATCATAAAAAAGTGGAGAGCAATCGGTTGCAACGGTGGAACGATTCCCTTTATGCGCAATGTAAATTGCTCGAACGGAAACTGGAATACCAACTGCTTGGCAACCATCTTTTAGAAGATGCTTACGCTTTGTTTATCGCTTCAATTTATTTTTCCGATAAAAAAATGTATGACAAGGCATCCTGTCTGTTGTATAAAGAGCTTGATGAACAGATTTTGCCTGATGGCTCACATTACGAGCAATCACCGATGTATCACTGCATTTTGCTCGATAGGTTATTGGATTGCTATAATGCCTCGATTAATAGAGGTCATGAGAAAATGTGTGAGCTTTTGAAACTGTATGTGGTAAGGATGTTGGGGCATTTGGAGAGCATCGTGTGGAAAGACGATACGATTCCCTTACTTAATGATTCGGCATATGGGATAGCACCGACAGTTTCCGAATTGAGAGCATACGCCAAAAGATTGAAGTTGGAATGGACCCCTTTGCCTATGAAAGAATGTGGCTATAGGAAGCTTTGTTCAACACATTTGGAGGCAGTTGTGGATGTGGGTAATATTACTGCGACCTATCAGCCGGGGCATAGTCATGCCGATACGTTTAATTATGAATTGCGAATTGATTGCAGACCGTTTGTTGTTGATACAGGTATTTCTACCTACAACAAGACTGCAAGAAGGCAGTACGAACGAAGTACGTCAGCTCATAACACCGTAACTGTCGGCAACAAGGATTCTAGCGAGGTGTGGGGAGGTTTCCGTATGGGTAAAAGAGCTAAAGTAAGAGTACTATCCGATACCGAAAATGAAATTATGGCAGAGCACGATGGTTTTAAAGGATGTATACATCAACGGAAATTCACTATTAACGATGATGTGTTTACAATAAATGATAAGATTGTCGGCAATAATATGACAGAATGTATCAGCTATATTCATTTCGCACCCGATATTGAGGTCCTTGCCATATCGTCAACTGAAATAAGAACCAACAGGGCTAATATCGCTGTATCTGGTGCAAATTCCATAGAAATTATAAATGATTTTGTATCAGTAGAATACAATCGACTAGAACCTTCTAAGACGATAAAAATAGTATTTTGCAGAAATTTAACGTATCAAATATTTCAGGCATAAAATATGAAGATTTTAATTGTGTCGTTCTACTATTCTCCCGAGCTTGGGGCTGCTCCTTCCCGTATAACCAATATGGCTGAAGGGCTGAAAAGTCAGGGAGCGGAAGTGGATGTGTTAACTTGTTTGCCGAATTACCCTCAAGGACAAATATTCGAGGGTTATAGAGGCCGTTTGTCAAAAAAAGAAAAGATTAATGGCATAAACGTGTATAGATATTGGACTTATGCAACCGTGTCCAAGAATCCTTTTAAGCGAGCGGTAAGTATGATGTCATTTGCGACCATGTTATGGTTGTTTGCTTTTAAGATAAAGAAGATCCAGGGTTACGATAGGGTGATCATCCAAAGCCCTCCACTACCAGTGGCTGGTTCGGCCATCACGCTTTTCAAAAAAATATTCGGGCGCAAGACTCTTGTGAACATATCCGATTTATGGCCACTTTCTGCTGTTGAGCTTGGAGCAATGCGTGAAGGTGGGAAGATATATGATATTTTCGCGTGGATTGAACGTTATATTTATCGCAATGCAGACGGTATTTTCGGTCAGTCTGAAGAGATAATCCGGCATGTGAATCAATTTCCTTCGACAAAAAACAAGTTTGTATACCGTAATTTGCAGCAATATGCGGTTGCTGCTCAACCCAAAAGGAAGCACACGCCCTTTCGCATTGTATATGCCGGACTATTAGGTGTGGCACAAGATATATATTCAATTATCGAGAATATTCCGTTTCAGTCTATTGGCGCTGAGTTCCACTTGTATGGTGGTGGAAATCAGACAGAAAAGATAAAAGAATATATAAATAAACATCCCGGTTGTTTCGTGTATTATCATGGATATGTAAAGAAAGAACAAATCGCCGAAGAGTTGTCAAGATACGATGCGTCAATTGTTCCACTTACCGTAGCAATCAAAGGAGCAGTGCCATCCAAAATATATGATCTCATACCTATTGGCATACCTATACTGTTTTGTGGAGGTGGAGAAGGGGCTGAGATCGTATCGAAATATTATTTTGGAATGGTTTCAAAGCCACATGATTTCAAACAATTACACAATAATATTATTGAGTTGATTAACCTTCCTGACGAAGAATACAGCACAATATCGAAGAACTGCCTGGATATGGCAAAAAATGAATTCGATTTTAACAAACAGATATATCGCTGTTACGATTTTATAAAATCAATCTGATGTAAAAATATAATTCAATGAAGAAAGTAATGTTGGTCTTCGGCACCCGTCCGGAGGCAATCAAGATGGCTCCGCTGGTGAAAGAATTCCAGAAACAGCCAGAACGGGTGGAAACTGTAGTATGTGTTACCGGACAACACCGGGAAATGCTGGACCAGGTATTGGATATATTCGATATTTGTCCAGATTATGACTTGAACATTATGAAGCAGGGACAAGACTTATATGACGTGACGTCCCGTGTATTGACAGGTATGCGTGATGTACTGAAAGAGGCAAGGCCGGATGTAGTGCTGGTGCACGGTGACACGACCACTTCTACTGCCGCTGCTCTGTCGGCCTTCTACCAACAGATTCCGGTAGCACACATAGAGGCAGGATTACGTACACATAACATCTATAGCCCATGGCCGGAGGAGATGAATCGACTTTTGACCGGACGACTGGCGACCTACCATTTCTCGCCTACGCCACTGAGTCGTAGCAATCTGATGCGGGAAGGTATTGACGATCGGAATGTCATCGTGACCGGGAATACGGTAATTGATGCGCTTTATTGGGTAGTGGATAAAATTAAGAGCGACAAGGCGTTGGATTGTGAATTGGTAGGGATACTGGCAAAAGCCGGATATGACGTGAGCCGTTTGAATGGTGGTAAGAAGCTGGTGCTGATTACGGGACATCGTCGTGAAAACTTCGGTGACGGATTCATCCATATGTGTACTGCTATCAAAGACTTGACAAAAAAATACCCGGAGGTGGACTTCGTTTATCCGATGCACTTGAATCCAAATGTGCGCAAACCGATACATGACGTATTTGGAGAGGAATTATCCGATTTTGGGAACATGTTCTTCATTGAACCTTTAGAATATCTGAGTTTTGTCTATTTAATGGAAAAATCCACTATAGTATTAACCGATAGCGGTGGCATACAAGAGGAAGCTCCAGGACTGGGTAAGCCGGTATTGGTGATGCGCGACACAACGGAACGTCCGGAAGCATTGGATGCAGGAACGGTAAAACTGGTAGGTACGGATTATAACAGAATAGTAAATGAAGTATCTGTTTTGATTGACGATAAAGTCGCCTATGAAAAAATGAGCAAGGCAGTGAACCCTTATGGAGACGGGCTTGCTTGTGGACGTATTGTGAACGCATTGCTGTACAGAATATAAAAAGATGTGAGATTAAACCTGAAAATCAGACTATTAATATTTTTTAAGGTGATGATGATTCTGCTTTATAAGCGGAAAACGAGGAAGATGCAGATTCGTCCGGTTTCTAATTTCAAACGGGTGTATAACATTCAAGGATTACTATATGTTGTCACCACTAACTTCGGAAGAGAACGGGCATGAGAGGCATTTTGACCGCAACCGTCTGCAATATGATTCTGGATTTTAGTGTGAAGAAAAGGGGAATGGTAAATGAAAAAATTCCTGCGTATGGGTGTTCCTTTTGGGAACTTTTATTGTTTGGACTTTCTCCTATTTCTGGGTAGCATATACTAGTATGAGTGAATTTATCCATATTTCCAGTGCGGATATAAATAATGCAGGGAAAATACTCAGATTGGTGAGCGTTTTTAAGAAAAAATCACCCTACCCAAATTTTGATTATAAGGGAAACTCCTCTATATAAATCAGCTGTAAAAGTAACAAGGATGCCTACTGTTGTTGTCCGTTTTGAACCTAATAAGAAAAATCCCGAGCGTGGTACAATTTATTACCGTATCTACAAAGGGCACAACCAGCGTATGGAGTTTTCTTCCCGTCTTCACTTGTCAGCTTCTTCCTGGGATGAAACAGCAAGGACAATCCGGGATGATTATCCTGAGTCCTGTCGTTTCCGTGTCCAAATTGAGGCGGATCTTCGGCTTTTGAACCGGATTATAACAGAAGATATTACCGGTCGACTGACAATGGGTGATATGATAGCCCTCTTTAAACAGCAAAGGACAATAATCAAATGAACTTTTTGACTTGTAAGTAAATAGGATGGTATCGTCTTTAACAGATTGCTATCTCCGTCTAGGCTTCCAGGTAACAGAATCCGAAGAGGGACTACGGATAGGCTTCAAGCCGGGAATGGTACATGCCATCGTGAAGGAGGTCCGAAACGAACGTCCTTTGACTCGCTCGGATGCTGAATTGTTCTACGAGAAGTTCTCTACACTAAGTAAAGGGCATCGAAATCTATATTTCAGGATCGTGGCACACGGCGGATTCCTGCCGGAAGCATTGGACTTTGAACTGCATGGGCTGACCGTTTCGGATGAAAGCTATATTGAAAGCCTCTTGTCCGGAAGACATGTGGAGCTTTATCCGCATAACGAAGCGGCTTACAGGGCGATCATGCGGGGATTCAAACAACACCGTATCGGTGCGGTCGTGCAGGCTACCGGAACAGGGAAATCCTATTTGCTGGCACGCTATATCGCAGATCATGCAAAGGAAAAGATATTGGTCTTTGCTCCGAACATCACGATTCTGGATGAGATCCGGAAAGCCGTCGGATTCTCTATTCCGCAAGTGACGTACCGGACATTCCAGTCACTGATCCGTAACCGGGAGGACAATGGGTTGTTACGGGCAGATCATATTCTTATTGATGAATTCCACCATTTCGGGGCGGAAATTTGGGGAAGTGCCTTGCAGGATGTGATAGAAAATAATCCCTGTGCCTATGTCCTGGGAACGTCGGCAACGCCGATCCGTCCGGAGGGAATGATCGATACGGTGGATCTTTATTTCGAAGGAAATTTGTTTTATGAGCTTACCTTGCCGCAGGCTTGGTATTACAATATCTTGCCGGTTCCGGTTCTGGTACAGAGTGCTTACGGGCTGGACAACGAACTGGACCGGCTGCAAAGAAAGCTGGAACGCAGCGGTTGTTCAAAAGGACGAAAAGAAAAGGTACAGAAGAAACTGGATCTGGCACGTGTGGATTTCAAAGAGGCTTTGGGGGCACCGGAAGTCATCCGGAAGTTCCTGCCGACAAGCGTACGCAAGCTGCTGGTATTCTGTCGCGATCTCACCGATTTGAAGCAGATGGTGCCAGAAGTATGCGGATGGCTCACGCGAGCGGGACGTGCCATTACTCCGTTCGAGATCCATCATGCCCAAGGTGAACGGCAGAACGGCCGGATACTGGATGCTTTCCGAGAAGAATCAGACCGGCTGCACGTATTGTTTTCCGTCAACATGCTGATAGAAGGACTGCATGTGGAAGGTGTGGATGCTGTCTTATTCCTTAGACGGACAGAATCATATATCGTTACCTTGCAGCAATTGGGCCGTTGTCTAAATGCCGAGGCTGGAAAACGGCCGGTCGTCTTGGATTTTGTCAACAATCTTTCAGGAAAATCGGTTTATGATGTGATGGCTCCCCACTTGGAGCGTCTATCTCTCCTTCCGTCACCCAAAGGATTCGAAGGAAACACCTCTTTTTTGACGACGGGTTTCCTATCAGACATACGGCTGCGCATAGAAGAGATATTGGCAGAACTGGAGCCCTGGCAGATTATGTATGAGAGGCTGATTGAATTCCGTCGGGAAGAAAACGACTGGCCATCAATTACGGAAGGGAAACTCGGTTTGTGGTGCAACACCCAACGCATTGCCTATAAACGGGGAAAATTGCAGGAGGAACGCCGCCGTCAGCTAGAATTGATCGGCTTCGAATGGAACCAGCTCGACTCCAAATGGATGAAAGAATACCGTGCGTTGAAAGTCTTCTTTGATACCTGCGGACGCTGGCCCAAACGTGAAGACGGCCCGCTTGCAACTTGGTGTTATACCCAACGGGAAAGGCGGAAGAATGGACGCTTGAGCAAAGAGCGCATCCGGGCTTTGGATGAGATCGGCTTTGTTTGGAATCAAGACCTTCAAAGGGAATGGATGAAGAATTACGAGGAGTTGAAGTCTTTTGTCGGAAAATATCAGCGTTTCCCTAAATCGACGGAGGGGAATCTGGGTGGATGGTGTCATACACAACGAAAAATGCACAAACTGGGGAAATTATCCCATGATCGCTGGCTTCTGTTGGATAAAATAGGATTTGTTTGGTCAGCGGAACAAGTCTGGCAAGGCAACTTTGAGCAGTTGCGCCTGTTCCATAACCGCCAAGGGCGATGGCCAGGTTGCCGTGAAGGAGCATTGGGACGTTGGTGTACCATCCAAAGACGGGATTACCGCAAGGGAAACATGTCAGATGAGCGAATAGTACAATTGGAGCGGATCGGTTTCCCTCTGAGCTGACAGGAAACATCTTTGAAACCATTGGGTTACGAAATATATTCCCAAATGTTATTTGCAGGAAATAGTATAGTGATAACCTGTGTAAGCAGATATAGAGTCTAATTTTATGAATAAATACGCATAAAATCAGAATTCAGATATTGTACATAACTGATAGGAATTCTAGACACTTTTAAAAGATGTTATTACCAAATTTCGTAGACATGGAAATGAAATTGTCACTGCATATAAATGACGATTTACAAAAGACGGTTATTACCAATGTCATGACTCTTGTCTGTCATAATAATGTAAGGAGCATTATTATGAACATCTTTTGACTTTCCTTTGAATGAAGCCAGTTTGAATATATAGGGTATGGTTACAATTTAAATAATCTTTATGCCCCACTCGGAATACTTGATTGGGGTAATTTTAAATATAATTGTCGGTTCTGCAATCACTAGTAGAAGCAATATACAGGAATTCTGAATATGCCTTTTTCGGTAACTGCAAATTGATTATACAATCCCCCCCCCATACACATACACTTAATTCCTCAACCTCTCTCTTGAATTTTTCCAATCCTTTCCCAAACTTTTTTTTTATTTTTTCCTTCAAATTTTTTCCCTAATCTAAAAAATGTCTATCTTTGTCCATAGAAGAGTTCCTCATAAGTATGAGGTTGTAAAATACTGAAATTAGCACAATCTCCAAATCGTTACCTTAGACTTTTCAGAACTTCCATAAGCGTTTGTCTTTCAAATTAATCCATCAAATTGATAAGAATTTAAAGTATCACTCAATCATCTTAATCAAGCAATGCACATCCTAGTTTCTGTAGTCATCATAGTAAGCGTCATGGCCTTTTTCTTTTACGCTTCTTACAGCATCCGTGCCTGTATTTACATGTGTGTCTTCTGTTGCAAGAAAACCGAAGAGAAAATCATAGCCATCACTTTTGATGACGGGCCCGATCCGATACAGACTCCCAAAGTGCTGAAAGTGTTAAGAGAAAAACACATACCGGCCTGCTTTTTTTGCATCGGAAACAAGATAAAAGGCAATGAAGAGCTGCTCCGGCAAATCATCAAAGAAGGACATCGTATCGGGAATCATTCCTTCTCCCATTCCGGCTATTTTCCTCTCTATACCTTCAAACGGATGTGCCATGATTTAATAACCTGCCAGCAAGAATTGGAAAAAGTAACCGGTCAACCGGTCCTATGGTTCCGGCCGCCTTTCGGAGTGACCAATCCTACCCTGGCTAAAGCAGTGCGCAGGCTGGGATACATCCCCATTGGTTGGAACATCCGCACACTGGACACTCAGCAACCCACTCCTGAAAAAATTATCAAACGCATCAAGAAACGGCTCGTTCCGGGCTCCATCCTTCTGCTACATGACCGGATGCCCGATAGTGACAGGCTGCTGGTACAAGTTCTGGACTTTATAGAAAAAGAGGGGTATACGGTAGTAGCGTTAGATAGACTGATAAAACAGATTACTTAGTGTGATGAATCATCCGAGTACAAAATTCAGTCAATAACTGTATTTAATAGTCATCATCAGATTCCTCGGACGTATATCATAACTTCTAGACACAGTACTCGCTTCATCCGTGAAGCTGGTATAAACATATCTTTGTTCATTCATCAGATTCTTTGCCAATACTTCTATTTCCCATTTAGAAGAAATTTTATGGGACAATATGAAATCGGCCAAGAAGAAATCTCTTGTTCTGTCAGTGGGTGACTCATTGTGATAGTGTTCTGCAACCAATTCCATGCTAACCTTGGCAAAAGGAGAAAAACGTAATGAAAGTTGTTGGTTAAGGGATATGTTCCGTGTAGCTGTTTCTTCATCTTCAAGCGCCAAGATGCTATAGGCATAATTCAATTTATATTTCATGGTGAGCCATCTGAAAAGGTCCGTTTCCAGCCTGGGAACTATATGCCATGTTCTTTGAGTATTGGGAACCTTTAAATCATTTCGTACCAGTAAGGAACGGCTGTCACTATATGCAACATCCAGAAATATATATCCTTTTATCCAGCTGATACCTTTAGACAGGCTTGCTGAAACGCTGAACTGATTCCGGTTATTCTCTCCTTCTTGATAAGAAGATATAAGATATCCTTCCTGAAATTGTTGATAAGGAGTATATGGAGTTGTACTCCGACTGTAACGGACACTCAGGTTTCCAAACAACTCTTCCATAGCTTGCTTGTAGGATAGATTTCCCTCTATCATTTGTCGCCTGTTTTGCTTATAGACGGGATAACCTTCTGACATCGTTCGATAAGAGTTCATGATATATCCTGTATAAAAAAGTGACTCACCCCTTGGTGATGAGCTGACAGACCCTGTAATATCCATCTGCCATCGGGAGGAGAAAGGATAAGTAACGTATAGACGAGGATTCAAAGACAGTTTGGTGTATTTTTCTTTGGAAGCGGTAGTCTTTTCCGAGTAACGGCTCGTGTAAAAATAAACAGGCAATGATAAATAGCTTTTCAGTTTGCCTAGCGAGTACTCCAGTTTGCTTATCAAATAGAGTCGGGTACTGTTTACATGTGAGTAATTTTCCGCCTTGTCAACCTGTTCCATACCTGTTAATCGGGAGCGCATATTGCGGGACAGGAGTGAGAATCCTACCGTTGTATTGATGACTAATTTTCCTGCCACAATTCCATAATCCACTTTATTGTCCGAGAATAGTTTTCTTTGTTCGATTCGTTGAACCTTTGGGGATTCTTTTGTATATAGAACACTCAGCTTCTGGGGATTGTCCTGCAGGAAACTATAAGATGAAAATATAATGAATTTTTTCCCGAATTTCTTAAGCAAATAGAGATCATTGACCAATTGTTTGTCCGGGGAATAGCTGTTCTGGATATTAGGCAGATTTCCATTTACAGCTTCGTCCTTATGCTTCCATGTAAAGTCAGTCATCAGCCTGTTTGTCATATTATATTGCTCCTCGTTGATATCCAAGGTAATTCCCGCAGCCAAGGTTTGCTTCTTGTACAATGAACTTTCATGCTCCCGAACGGTTATCGTATCCGCATCAGCCTGATAATATTGCGTTATGGTTTGCTTGTCCGCTTGTTCTTTGTGATCTATCCACCCTATATGGGTAGTTATGTTCAGTCCGCTTTTAAGCCTGGACAGGTTATTTGATGTTACTTGATGAGTGGTATTGAACAGCTCCCGTTCCCTGTTCAGCTCATGTGGATACAATGAAGAGATATGGATATAGTCTGTCAGTTTTTCGCTGCCATATCGTCTTTCATTCAAGTCAAACGATTTAAATTCTTTGGTGACATCCTGTCCGGTATTGTTTGTCTTATAGGTATTCAGTGACTGGAAATTCTTATTAAAATGCATGGCTATCATCTCTACCGCCCACAAACCGGATGAAGGAGTAAATCCTCCTCCTCCCTTCAGGCTGCCAATCCATTTTTGTTTGGCTTTTTCTTTCAGACGCAGGTTGATTGCCGCCTGTTCAGAAATACTCAACCCGTTGAGTGCCTTGATAGGTTGATGGTTTTCCATTATCTCTACACTTCCCACATCATCATTGGAAATATTATTGGTGGCGATATTATATTTCCCTCCCAACAAGTCCATTCCTTCTATATAGAATTTGTTGATAGCCGTCCCTTGGTATGAGATTTGCCCGTTTTCTTCCACTCTGACTCCGGGTAACTTCTTCAGGACATCGCCTATCGTCTTATCCCCTTCTTTAGAAAAACTCGCTACATTGTAAATGATGGTATCACCTTGCGATTTTATTTTGGGAGCCTTTACTATGATTTCTTTTATGTCTATGGCTTGCGCATGCAATGCTACATTATATTGTGTAATACTCTTTTCAATATTCAAAACAACAGTTTCATAACCTAAATAAGAAAAGCGGATTACGTATTCCTTATCTTTGGCAGGAGTGTATGTGAGTCGGAAAGATCCTTTCTGATCCGATATAGTATATGCCGTAATGTCTTTATGTCCCTGGGAAGAAATCACCACATTTACATCCTGCAATGCCAATTGGTCTTTGCCGTCGCGAACATTTCCGGTTAACGTGATCCCTTGTCCCCGGACGGAGAGAGCAAGAAACAATAGAGCAAGACAGATAAGGCTTTTCATCCTTTTAATCTGTTTCCTGTCGTTTATATGCAGCGTGGGTCCTGTCATTGGCAGTTTCCTCATATCTTCTATCTCTAAGCCGCTGAAACTTTATTCGGTCTAGCTTTTCATATTGTTGTTCCCAAAAATTATAGAGACAGATAGGGGATAGATTTTGTTTTCTTATCTCGGTTAAAGTGTAATGATAATGATAAGCAGAATCGTATGCCTCTAGGATTAATCCGGGTAATCCTGCTAATTTCCATGGACCATTGCTGACGGGTATATCTGTAGTAAACCATGCTTTCCATGTCCTGCCTCTGAAATGGCAGTAGCTGTAGATACTAATTGAAAAGTGCGCTGTATTCTAATTGAAAAGAGCTCCATCCATAACTTGTTACAAAATTACTAT
>NZ_JBDFXP010000048.1:0-32740 GCF_040911965.1 Phocaeicola sp. RTP21359st1_B8_RTP21360_211022 | reverse complement strand
CTGTTATAAACCGATACATAAAGAAATAGCTATGAGTGACCTGAAGAATGATTTGAAGAATGTGCCTTATATAAAGCAGTTCTTTGGTGAATATCTTGATTTGCGCAAGGATAAGGATAATGAAGCCTTGATTGTAGAAAGTATTCGTAACGGTGTTGAGTTCAAAGGAACTAATTTGTGGATTCTTATATTCGCAATTTTTATTGCTTCATTGGGCTTGAATGTGAATTCTACGGCAGTGATTATCGGTGCTATGTTGATATCTCCGCTGATGGGGCCGATTATGGGAGTGGGGCTGGCTATCGGACAGAATGATTTTGAACTGTTGAAACGTTCTCTGAAAAGTTATTTGGTGGCGACTGTATTTAGTGTGATTACATCCACGATTTATTTTTCGCTGACTCCGTTGGATGAAGTACAATCGGAGTTGCTGGCACGTACTTCTCCTACTATATATGATGTGCTTATAGCTTTATGCGGTGGCTTGGCCGGTATTATCGCCTTGTCTACAAAGGAGAAGGGGAATGTTATTCCGGGGGTAGCTATTGCTACGGCTTTGATGCCGCCTTTGTGTACTGCCGGATTTGGGCTTGCTACCGGAAATTTACTTTATTTTTTAGGTGCGTTCTATTTGTATTTTATCAATTCAGTATTTATCAGTCTGGCTACTTTTATCGGGGTGCGTGTCATGCATTTCCAACGTAAGGAGTTTGTGGATAAGGAGCGTGAGAAATTGGTAAAGAAATATATTATTTTTATTACTTTGGCTACGATGTGTCCTGCTGTTTATCTGACTTATGGCATTGTAAAAAGTACTATTTATGAAGCTTCTGCCAACAACTTTATCAACGAGGAGCTGAATTTTAATAATACCCAAGTAATAGACCGGAAGATTTCTTTCGAGAAGAAGGAAATACGTGTTGTGCTAATAGGCAATGAGGTTTCGGAAACAGAAATAGCAACCGCAAGGGATAACTTGAAACTTTTTAATCTGGCAGGAACCAAACTGGTTGTTCTTCAAGGAATGAATAATGATGCGATGGATATTGGCAGTATAAAGGCGCAAGTGATGGAGGACTTTTATAAGAATAGTGAGAAACGTTTGCTGGAGCAGCAGGAAAAGATTAAGTCTTTGGAAAACGAACTTAATGTATATGCCGCATACAATACCGTAGATAAAAAGATAATTCCCGAACTTAAAGTACTTTATCCTGCAGCAGAAGCTATAGCCATGGCGAAGACTGTGGAATTGCAGGTAGACTCAACCCAAACGGACACATTGACAATAGTCTTGATGAAATTCAGTAAAAAACCTGTAGGAAAAGAACAGGAAAAGATTTCCAAATGGTTGAAGGCACGTGTCGGGGCGAAAAAACTTAAATTAATTGTAGAATAAAACCATGAAAAAACTACTATTGCTGCTGTCTTTCCTGCCTTTATGTATATGGGGTAATGAGGGAATGTGGCTTCCTTGTTGCCTTAGCAAACAAACTCAACAAGTGATGAAAGAAATGGGATTGGAACTTTCATCTGAACAATTGTATAATCCCGGAGGAAAAGCATTGGCTAATGCTGTTGTTAGTTTTGGAGGTTTTTGCTCGGGGGTTGTTGTATCTCCGGATGGCTTGGTTTTTACTAACCACCATTGTGGGTATGATGCCATTCAGCAGCATAGTTCTGTGGAGCATGATTATTTGCGAGATGGTTTTGTAGCCGACTCCTTAAGTAAGGAGCTTCCTAATCCGGATTTATTTGTCAGTTTTCTGATACGCACAGAGGATGTGACGGAGCGTGTGTTGCAAGCTATTCCAGTCGGAACAAAGGAAAATGACCGTGCGCTGATTGTGGATTCTATTTCCACATTGCTTGCTCAGGAAGCTGTGGCGAATGATACGTTGCTGCGTGCTGAGATAACTCCTTTTTATGGTGGTAATGAGTTTTATCTGTCTGTGTATAAAGATTATTATGATGTTCGTCTGGTGTTTGCTCCTCCCTCTTCTGTAGGCAAGTTTGGCGGGGATACAGATAATTGGGTATGGCCCCGCCATACCGGGGATTTCTCTGTTTTCCGTATTTATGCTGATCAGAATAATCAACCGGCAGCTTATTCTCCGGAGAATGTGCCTTATCATCCGGATTATTTTGCTCCTGTTTCTTTGGGCGGGTATGAACAAGGTTCATTTTGCATGACTATGGGATATCCCGGTTCTACCAGCAGGTATTTGTCTTCATTTGGGATAGACGAAAGGATTAATACGGATAATGCCGCTATGATTAATGTCCGTACCATCAAGCAGGCTATCTGGAAAAATGCAATGGAAAAAAGTGATGATATCCGCATTAAATATGCTTCCAAGTATGCACAAAGCTCTAACTATTGGAAGAATAGTATAGGCATGAATCAAGCGGTAAAAGAGTTGAAAGTGATAGAGAAAAAACAAGCTTTGGAGCGCCAGTTGCAAGAATGGATCCGTCGGGAACCTGATAAGCGAAGCAAATATGCAAGGGTTCTGACTGAACTGGAGCTGAATTATCGTAATCGTAGAAATGCGGCGCGGGCTATGGCATATTTTGGAGAAACATTTGCTAATGGACCGGAGTTGATTACGGCAGCCTTGGCTGTACTGAATTTTGATTTTGAGGCAGAGGAGAGTGATTTGGAGCGTAATATGCGGCAATTGTTGGAGATTTATGCCAATATGGATATAAGTGTGGATAAACAAGTCTTTGTGGCTATGTTGAAAGAATATGCGGCTGAGGTAGGCAAGGAGTTTTTACCTGATGTTTATCCATTGATAGAGAAAGATTTTAAAGGTGATTACCAAGCTTATGTAGATGATTTGTATGCTCGTTCCTCTTTAGAGACACCGCATGGGTTTGAACAGGTGGTGAAGGGAGATACCACTTATGTCTTGTTTGATGACCCTGCGGCTTCTTTTGCTATTGATATGTTGGTGAAATTTTATGAATTCAATCAGTCGGTGGAAGAAGCTAGTATGAATATTGAGAAAAATGAACGTTTGTTGAATGAAGCAATGCGTGAGATGGAGGCAGATAGGGTGTTTTATCCGGATGCTAATTCTACTATGCGTCTGAGTTTTGGCATGGTGGGTGGTTACTCACCGAAAGATGCTATTGAATATTCTTATTTTACGACGACAAAAGGTATTTTTGACAAGATAAGGCAGTATAAGGGAGATAGTGATTTCGATGTGCTTCCTTCTGTAGTCGAATGCTTGAGAAGGAAGGATTTCGGACGTTATGCTACCGGAGATGGTAATATGAATGTTTGCTTTATTTCGGATAATGATATAACGGGAGGGAATTCCGGTAGTGGAATGTTTAATGGAAAAGGGGAATTAATAGGTCTTGCTTTTGACGGGAATTGGGAAGCAATGAGTGGAGATATTGTTTTTGAACCTAATTTGCAGCGTTGTATCGGGGTGGATATCCGCTATGTTCTTTACATGATTGAAAAATATGGGAAAGCTTCCCGTTTGATCGATGAACTGAAATTGACAGACTAAAAGAAAAGTATGAAATGACAGGAAGCTTGGGTATGTCAAAGTTCCGATAGTTTGTCATATAATCTTTCATCCGGAAAGATGGCAAAAAAACTGTTAATATTAATTCGATGTAAACAAGGATATTCGGTAAATCTTTTTTTGAATAACACGATAAATCCAACTGATTCATTATAAGTCAGTTGGATTTATCGTGTTATTTGCGGAATGTCCTTGAAATGACAGGTTGTTTCAATTCTGCCTGCTCCGCTATTATTCGAGAGAAGTGGATGTTATTTGCATATTTCTACTATGTCCAATTCTCTTTCATGAAGTTGGCTTCCTCATTTCTTGGATTTCTTTTTCTTATTGTTATCGCTGTTAAAGAATTGTTTCCAGTCGTCTTTCGTTTTGGGACCGCGTTCTTCAATGTAGCCACGTTCCGCACGGCTGGGTCTTCCTTCTTTTGAGGTCGTTTTTTTATTGGACCTGTCACTTTTTTTGCCGAATGAAGCATTCCTTGCTGCACTGCTTCTGCGTTCGCCATTGTCGTTTTTGCCATTATTGTCACCGGCAACTTCTACTACAATTTTCCGGCCGCCATTCAGATTAACCTTGTTCAATGCTTTAATCACGTCCTGTGCCTGATTTTCTGCTACTTCGAAGAAAGAGAAATTCTGCATCAGGTCTATTCGTCCGATGGTAGTACGTTGCTTCTTCATGTTGCGGTTAATCAGTTCTATGATTTGGTTGGCATAGAAACCGTCTGTCTTTCCTACATTCAGGAATAGACGGGTGTATCCTTTTTCTGCTTTACGCTCTGTCTTTTCACGAGCACTGCCATGATCCTTGCGTTCTTTGGAGCCACGTTCGCTGCGACGGTCATTTGTGCTGGGAATTTCTATTTCCGGAGCGTTACTATAGTATTCCAAGAAGCGGTTAAATTCCATTGACACCACGCGCTTTATCAGATCTTCCTTTGAAAGCCATTCCAGTTTACGATAGATTCCGGGTAGGAAGGATTCAATTTCTTCATCGTTTACTTTTACCTTTTCTATGTCATCTATCAATTTAATCAATTGCTGCTCGCAAATTTGTTTACCACTGGGCATCTCACCCATGATAAATTTTTTGTTGATGATTCGTTCTATCTCACGCATCTTTCCTTTTTCGCGAAGGTTGATGATGGCAATAGAAATACCTGTTTTTCCGGCACGTCCTGTACGACCACTACGATGAGTATAGCTTTCTATATCATCGGGCAAGCCATAATTAATGACATGAGTAAGGTCATTTACATCTAGGCCACGGGCTGCTACGTCGGTAGCAACTAAAAGCTGTAAATGGCGTTGGCGGAATTTTTGCATCACTAAGTCGCGCTGGGCTTGTGAGAGCTCACCGTGCAAAGAGTCTGCGTTATAACCGTCTTGTATTAATTTATCTGCAATTTCCTGAGTTTCTTTACGGGTACGACAGAAAATGATGCCATAAATCTGTGGATAATAATCCGCGATACGTTTCAATGCGGCATATTTGTCTTTAGCGTGTACTAAATAGGCTATGTGATTGACGTTTTTACTGCCCTCATTTTTGGTACCGATAGTGATTTCTTTTGCGTCATGCAGATATTTTTTGGCGATGCGTGAGATTTCCGGACTCATGGTAGCCGAGAACATCAAGGTATTCCGGTCTTCAGGAACTTTTTCAAGGATAGCATTTATGCTATCAGTAAATCCCATATTCAGCATTTCATCGGCTTCGTCCATTACTACATCTGTAATCGTTTCTAGTTTGGCAACCTTTCTTTCTATTAGATCAATCAGTCGTCCGGGAGTAGCCACAATAATATGTACGCCTGTTTTCAACATGCGTATTTGGCTTTCGATGGATGAACCACCATATACGGGAAGGATTTTCAGCCCGTCAATGTACTTGGAGTAATCGTTCAGATCGCCTGCAATCTGCAAGCACAATTCGCGTGTGGGGCATAAAATTAGTGCTTGAGGTGCACGGTGCTTTACGTCAACTTTTTGGATAAGCGGCAGACCAAATGCGGCTGTTTTTCCAGTCCCTGTTTGTGCTAGGGCTACTACATCGTTGCCGTTTCCCAATAAATACGGTATTACTTCTTCTTGTACCGGCATGGGATTCTCATATCCCATTTCTTTAATCGCTTTTAGTATTTCCGGGGAAACGCCTAACTCTTCAAATGTCTTCATTTATTTTCAAATATCTAATTCGCTGCAAAGATACGGATAATCATGGGATTATATGGTGCTTATGCAATATTTGTTTTTATCAGTAGTGTATTTTTAGGGAATATTGGCTAAAGCGTGTCGGGAAGTGATAAGAAAATTTTAGGTATAAGGTGAAAATACTCTGCCGGTATGGCAATTGAAATGCTTTATCGGTCAGAGTATCCGGATTAAAGATATGAGAATTTTATGGTATCAGAGTGTTTGTATATGTGGCTGTTTATATTATTCACCTTCTTCTCTATATTCTAAAATATCTCCGGGCTGGCAATTTAGTTCCCTGCAAATAGCCTCAAGGGTAGAGAAACGGATGGCTTTCGCTTTCCCGGTTTTCAATATGGAAAGGTTAGCAGGAGTCAGGTCTATCTTCTCGGCTAAATCTCCCAGCGAAATTTTTCGTTTCGCCATCATTACGTCTAAATTTACTATAATTGGCATAGATCAATTCATTTTGGGTTTATTCGGGTTCTCATCTACTGCGCGCCACCAAAGGGTGTGGCGTTGCGTCAGTTTCTTAAAGGCATACAGACAGAAGCAAGTCCATCCAATGTTGATCGATATCCTCACTATTTTGTTGTCCAACAATGGATGTAACACAAGGAAATAGATGAATGAACTTACAAACAGAGTAGCTATCAGGCAAAGTATCAAATAAAAGATGCTTTTTCTTTTTGAGGGGAAAGTATTTTTTTCTTTCATGGCATTTTTCTTAAATGGTTAAATCCTGTTCTTCTTTCATTTTTGCCCCGATAGCAAATATCTCGGCAAAAAGAATGGGAATTATCACAGCTACCCAGTCGGGAGAATAACCGGCGTAGCTGATGATTTTGTAGCCCGGCAGACTGATTTGCTCAACTGCTGCGTTTCCTACAATCCATTCGTCAACAGCTATGAGGATTTCCAAGCTTGCACTGGTGTATGCAAACCAACGGAGGCGCCGTACATTGGCAGATGTAAATACTTCGCGGCGTGAGATGGAAATGAGCAACCGGATCAATGAGCAGAAACCGATGAGAAAAAGGAATATTCCGGGTATGGCAAGTCCCATGACAAGGATGTGCCAGGCCGATGGCTTGGCATACGTTTCTATTTCAGTCACTGTGTAGGGGAGTGTCCAGTCCACGCGGTTGTTGCTCAGTGAATCGACAGTAGTTTCAGGTAACGGCTCTACATTCAGCTTGACTGAGGTTGCATGATGGGGTATAATGTGGCGTCCAGGCTCATATATTTCCATTGCACTGTTATGTCCATCTTCAAATCCTTTCTTGAAATCTCTCCAATTTTCATCCAATCCTCCAAAGAAGTTTGCAATGATGGCTATAATGGCTATGACACCTAATATTCTGAACTTGTTCATAGTCTGCTCTGTTTTTTTAAATGGTTAAATCTTGTTCTTCTTTCATCTTCAGTCCGATGGCAAATACTTCGGCTACCAGCAATGAAATGAATCCCAGAATGAGAGTCGCATCGGAAAAAGCAAAGGTATAGGAGAACTCGCATCCGTTGAGTTGCAACACTTGCGAAGCTTCATAATTTCCAATCACGATGGTAGCCAGCGTGCAGATAAACAAAAGTATCAATGCCCATCCTAACTTGCGCAGAAACTTCACATTCTTCCAGCTGAAGATATCACCGCGATTGATATTTCTGATCAAATAAAAGAACTGCAACAGGCAGAAAATTCCCGCTATCACCGAAATGAATGAGGCAATCCTGTTTAGTGCATGGAAGGTATCATTTTCTTTCGTTGGCGCCTCTACCATGCTTATAATCGGTATGATAGATGCCTGTTCTCCTGTCCTGACATTGGTTACACTTCCTGTCTTTTCAAGTAGATCGGTAGGAAGGGTGCAAATCATCTTATAATCGGAAATGTGGATATCCTTTCCTTTTTCTACACTTTCGTATCCGGCTTTAAAGGCACTTGTGAAAGAATGGAACATGATGCTCACTGTCGTTGAGGTGGAAAGGAGCAAGGCGATAAGTACGCAGACGCAAAAGAGGTTGAGTTTTGTTTTCATTGTTACATTTATGCTTGTGTGTTAGTAATTTCAGAGGGTGTTCCCGGCTGTGGCAAATGTTTGTTCAGATAGAAATACATGCCGACTAGGATGATTATGGCGGCTGCCAAAAGGATGTAAGTAGGTGTGGCGCCAATCATATCAACCGTTTTTTCATTCAACTCTTCTTGGGTTGATGTAGCCATGGCAATGGTAGCCAGGGAGTTATTTAGAAAATGCCCTATCATTCCCGGTATAATGCTTCCTGTGCGGTAATAAAGCCATCCGAATACCAATCCCAGACAGAAGGCGAAAGGTACTTGCGCCGGATTGACATGGATGAGACCGAAAATGAGTGCTGACAGGAGGATTGCCATACCGGGTCTTTTTCCGGTTTGCAGGAAATGCCCTTCAATGACTCCACGGAACAGCAACTCTTCTACCAGAGGTGCCATGACGGCAATGGCGATGATGCCGAATACATTGCGGCTCATTCCTATGAATGTGTCTTCCACTAGGTTGGGCAGTTCTATGAATTCGCTGGCTACATTGCAGATGAACATGGCTGCTATAATGAAGGGAATACTCAATAAAATGGTTTTTGCAGGTACTTCAGTCCAGCTTGTCTTGTTGAATTGAACGTATTTAAAGTAGATCAGGTGCCAGATCATGGCTATTCCTGCCAGTACCATAACGAGTCCTGTCATAGAGGCTGTATTCTTACCTACGGCATAAGCCAGATTATCATTTTCTGAAATTTCGTTCATCACTTTAATAATTCCCGCCGGAAGTCCTACCAGGAAGGTGAAAGCTAACTGATAAGCGAAGTAATAAAGTACTAATTTAATTGCGCGTCCCATAATAGAATGTTTATTGGTTTAAAATGGATTTGAATTAAGGGGTAGGACGGACTTCCGCATCCGTCCTGAGGGTATCTGTTTCTTTAAGTAAGCATCCTTGGGTTTCTCCTTGGTGCGATCAAAATCATGGTTGTTTTCATCTGGTTGTCTTTTAAATTTGGTTGATTTGTTTTTAGTTCATCAAGTGAGCAATGGCATGTTTGCATGGAACGTACCAATGGTTCATGAATAGGATAAGAAATGCTAAAATAAGGATAATTGTGCTTTTTTGTTGTGCTCTTTGGGCCAGTGGGGTGTTGACAGGAATCTTGGTCAGGACCAGTCTTCCCAAAGCTATTCCCAAAAGCATACCCAAGCCTAATCCTATTTGCGGATATAAAAATCCGACCATCATTCCTATGTACATTCCTATGGTTTGCCACAGGCTGGTCGCATTCTTATTTTGGGTTTGTGTTTCATTCAAAGTTTCCATTACTTTTTGTTTTGTGTGTCGGCCAACAAGTTTGCGTTGTTGCCTTCACGGTAAATACTTTCTTGTTTGTTATGGTTGAAAGTGCTCTCTTTGGCGTTCCATTCAGCGTAGTTGAGTTTGATTTCATAGACTCCGGGAGTTACGGTAAGCAGATAGGCCGGCTTCCACAGTTCCCGGTAAGCATCCCAGCGATAAGCTTTTTTCTCAATTACCTGACCATTTTCATCGTGTTTGTACTCATACTTCAGTTTGCGTGTCAATGTTTTGCCGTCTTCATTCAGTGTGTACACGGTTGTGTTTGTGTCATTCTGACCGTAGATGTACTTTGTGTTTCCTGTTTGTGCGTTTGCTGTTGTTGTACAACTCATCATTACTACTGCAATTGCTGCTAAAACTGATTTTAATACTGACTTTTTCATTTTTACTTCGTGTTTTAATGTTTGTGTTTATTCTTTCTTGTTTCTCGATATTCATTTATCGTTTATCGATATGCAAATGTATATCTTATTTTGATACTACAAAAGAAAAACGAAAAAAAAATATCGAAAAACGATAAAAATATATCTTTTTTCGTGCTTTGTAGGATGGAAGTGTATGAAGAAACAGATTTTATGCAAGAAGTGACTGGTATCGGTGAATTAATTCTTCCGATAGCGTTTGCGTTCACTGGCAGGGGCGATTTTGTCTGCCCTAATACATGGAATGAACTGTTTTCGAGCAGGCAAAACTGACTGTAAACGAAGATGTGTAGAAAGAGTAGTTTGAAAGGGGGAAGGCTGTACAATGCTCCCTTGTATTTAGAGAAGAATTCTGGCCGTTTTTTCCCGGTCTTTATGCATTTGGGCAATGAGTGCATCTATAGTGTCATATTTTTCTTCAGGGCGAAGATACTTTACGAACTCAATGCGCATTTCTTTGTGGTAGATATTCTCCGAAAAATTGAGGATGTTCACTTCAATACTTAAATTGTTGCCGTTATTGATAGTAGGGCGGTGTCCTATGTTCAACATTCCTGCCCATTTTTTTCCTTCCACATATACATATACTGCATAAACTCCTTCCGAGGGAATTAACTTGTCGCTACAATCCACTTGCAGGTTAGCTGTAGGGAATCCTATTTTTCTGCCTACTTTGTAGCCATCTACCACTGTTCCATCCAGATAGTAGTTATACCCCAGGAATTTGGCAGCCTGACTTACTTCACCTTCTTTTAATAGTTGGCGGATGACTGAAGAGCTGATTTTTCCCTCTTTGTCTGTGTAAGCTCGCGCGCGTACTATATATATGTTCAGTTCCTCACCATAACGGCAATAATCTTCAAAATTTTCACTGCGGTTGTGACCGAAACGATGGTCGTAGCCTATAACTAATGTATGGATATTGAACTTGTTACGTAGCAACTGCATAAACTCTCGAGCCGAAAACAGTGAAAGTTCCTGTGTAAAAGGGAGAAGAAAGCAGTAATCTACTTGCATCGTTTCCAATAATTCGAGTTTCTCTGTTGGTGAAGAAAGTAATTGCGGACGATAAGCGGTTTGTATCACTTGTCTGGGATGTACAGGAAAAGTGATCAATGCAGAATATAACCCATCCTTGGCAGCGACCTCTTTTACTTGATTAATAAGAAAGCGGTGTCCGCGATGCACTCCATCGAAGAAGCCGATAGTGGCAACTGAAGGAGGCAATGTTTGATGGTTTATATCTGATATTATTTTCATTATTCAAAAAGTGAACTTAAATCTTCTCCAATATGGTAATGATAGGACTGTATGCCAAGCGATATTGCTGCCTGGCAATTGATTGCCGAGTCATCTATAAAAAACGTTTCTTCGGGCAAGATGTTTGCTTCTTTCATCATTTGCTCATAAATGTCTTTTTCCGGTTTGGCCTTGTGCATTTCAAAAGACAGAAAAATATCTTCAAAAAAGTCATTTACACGGAATCCCCGATAACAGAACATTTGCTCACAGGCATAATCCCAATGTATCCGGTTGGTATTACTAAGCAGGTAAACCATATAATGTTCGCGTAACTTTAGCAATAAGTCCAGCTTTTCACGAGGAATATCAAGTAGCATCAGGTTCCACATATCATCAATTTCATGGTCGGACAGGGCTTCGCTGACCTCCTTACGAATGGCTTTCCGGAATTCTTCCGGGCTGATTTCACCCAATTCAAATTGGGAAAAGAAACCTTTTCCCCTGAACTGGCATGCCTGTTTCTCTATATCTCGAAATCCTGCTTTACGAAAAGCATTCAGGCAATTGTCAAAATCCAGATTTATTAATACTCCTCCTAAATCAAAAACGACATTTTTAATCTTACTGTCCATAACTCTTTATGTGCTTTATTCTCTTTTTTAGTCTTTTTTCTGTATTCGTTTTATCCAACGGTAGATTTCACCAATCCACAATACGAATGACGTTCCTGCGATAATATAAACCCAAGTCATGAAATTCATAGGTTCGGTACGGAACACTTTACCTCCGAACTCGACAATCAGAATTTGTCCGACTAAAATAATGATAGCCACACTTAGCATACCTAATGCATGACGGGAATCCTTGAATACAGAATGGTTGGTCCCGAAAACACTGGCATTAAATAGATTCCAGAATTGCAGCATCACGAAGATCGTGAAGAATTGCGTCAAAGCTTGTCCTACTAAATCTGCTGGCATCTGTTTGATAATGACAATTAATGTCATCAGTATGGCAAGGAAGCAGAAGCCTACACCTAGTATATTTTTACGCATGGCTTTAGTGATGATGAAATCATCGGTCTTGCGTGGCTTTTCATTCATGACGTCTGCACTGGGGGGAATAGATGCTAAGGCCATGGCGGCAAAAGTGTCCATAATAAGATTTACCCAAAGCATTTGTGTTACGGTCAGTGGTAGTTCTGTACCAAAGAAAGCCCCTAATAAAACACTGGCTAATGCGACTACGTTGATAGTCAGCTGGAATACGATGAAACGCTGAATGTTTTTGTAAAGAGAGCGTCCCCACATTACTGCGGTAGCGATACTGTGGAACGAGTCATCCAATAGGGTTATGTCACTTGCTTCCTTGGCTACTGACGTACCGGTTCCCATAGAAAGACCTACTTGAGCGTGATTCAGTGCAGGAGCATCGTTTGTTCCGTCTCCGGTTACTGCTACTACGGCTCCTTTTTGCTGTAACAGTTGGACCAGACGTTGCTTGTCCATAGGACGCGCACGACTCATTACTTTCAAGTCAAGTACGCGGTCCAGAGCTTCTTCATCGCTTAATGCAGCAAACTCTACCCCTGTTATGCGGTTCCGGTCTGTATCTTCAGGTTTCCATAGCCCTATTTGGCGGGCAATTTCGGTAGCTGTTCCCGGGGTGTCGCCTGTAACAATTTTCACACCGATACCTGCCGACTGACATTTCTGTACGGCTTCCGGTACATCCGGACGAATAGGGTCGCTGATAGCTACGATACCTAGGAAAATCATATTCCCTTCATTGACTAGTTCGGCACAATCGTTACCGGAGTCTTCGGGGATAAATTTATAAGCTAATCCTAAAGTACGCATTGCCTTGTTCTGATAGGCCAGCAGATCGGCATTGTAATGAGCCTGTTCCTCGGAAGAGAGGTTGCATTTTCTCATCACAATTTCGGGAGCTCCTTTTATATAGAGTACCTTTTTCTGCTGGATAGGTGAATCTACTAATGTAGCCATATACTTACGTTCTGTAGAGAAAGTAAGTTGATTGATAACTTTTGCATTTTCACGTAATTCCAAATAGTTCTTGCCCTGTTCATTTAGCCAAAGCAATAAGGCTATTTCAGTAGGATTACCTACTCCGGATGGTTTCTTGTTTTCTCCTGTTTCTTCAAGGAAAGCTGTGGAGTTGGCACTGATCCCTTCAGCTATTAAATCTGCTTTGGTGGCATCAAGTTTCGCTTCATGTACCTGCATCAGGTTTTGTGTCAATGTACCTGTTTTGTCGGTGCAGATCACAGTAATGGCCCCCATTGTTTCACAAGCATGCATTTTACGTACCAGATTATTGGTTTTCAGCATACGGCGCATATTTAGTGCAAGACTTAAGGTGACACTCATCGGTAAGCCTTCAGGAACGGCTACTACAATTAAAGTGACAGCCATCATGAAATATTTCAATACAATGCGGGCTATTGCCATCCACCCATGCCAGTCTGTTATTTCATTTACGCTGAGGTAGGAGTAAAGGTCTTTAGCTGTGAAAACGATAAAGGTAAGCGTGGCAATGGTAAAACCTATTTTTCCGATGAAACCCGCCAATTTTGTCAATTGGATATTCAATGGAGTCTCTTCTTCACTTTGTTCGGTGGCCTGACGTGCTACCTTACCTATTTCGGTGGAATCACCCACACGTTCTACCTTCATTATTCCATGTCCGTCAACTACTGTGGTGCCACGCATCACTTCATTGCTGGGATAAGTGGCTTCTTCATCAAATAGTTCTTCATGGATGGTTTTATTGACCATTAATTCTCCTGTCAAGTTGGATTCATTCACTTGCAGGGAAATAGCTTCCAGCAAGATTCCGTCGGCAGGAATCTCCTCACCGGTATTCAAAACTACGATATCACCTACTACAATCTCCTTACGGGGAATTTCCCGTACTTTCCCATTTCTGATTACTGTAACTGGTGTTTCTTCGCCTACAGCGTTCAGTAAGTCAAACTTCTTATTCGCATCGTATTCAAAGTAGAATCCGATACCGGTTGCCAGAAAAATAGCAAAGAAAATGCCGATTGTTTCCGCATACTCATTTTCAATAATGGCAATCACTAAGGAAAAGAATGCTGCGACTAAAAGAATACGTATAACCGGGTCGCGGAACTTTTCCAGATAAAGTTTCCACATGGAAGGACGTTTGGGAGGTGTCAAGAGGTTATTCCCATACTTCTCTCTACTGATAAGGACTTCTTTGTCCGAAAGCCCTGTTAGGGCTGTTTCCTGTTTTTTTTGTGCCATACGGCTTAGCAAAATTAATTAATGGTGCACAAAAATACAATTTATATCCTTACGAATAAGGGAATTAAATCTTTTTATCAAAATTTGGGCGATAAATCTTGCAAGTTTCAAGGGAATATACTACTTTTGCACCTGCTAACAGGAAATTGTGGCACGGACTTGTAGCTCAGTTGGTTAGAGCAACAGACTCATAATCTGGAGGTCCCTGGTTCAAGCCCAGGCTGGTCCACAAACTAAAAGGCTGATTCCTAACGGAATACAGCCTTTTTTGTTTGCAGACCCTCCAGATATAAATCTGTTGCTCTTGGTTGATTTACTCCTAATATATAGCTGTTGTTTCACTATTGTTTCTCTATCTGATACCATGCCACTTCCATTTTCTCTGTTTTAGAGGTACGCCATTTCATAAAGTCCAAGTCTTCACTTTGCCGAGTTCCCATTTGCAATGACAAGGCAGTGCCACCTACCAAGAGATAGGATTTGATGCAGTCCAACTTAGAAACGGCTTCAAAAACTTGCAGCGTGTGTGGAGCTAAACCTTTCATGCAAACATTTTAGTAAATTTACATAATAAATTCAGTGTTGATCTCAGAACTTACACAGAAATAATTAGCGTGTTGATAATGAGGTAGATTTACATTTGTTACTCTTGTTACAGGAATCATGAACAGAATTTCTTTCTCTTAGTATAAAATCATGAGCACATTATACATTATATACTCTAAAACTGAAAATGTGGATATTACCCTTAAAAAGTAGGATGAAAATTTGTACGAAACGGGAAGATGGCTTTATCTTTGAAGAATATTAAAAGATAGCCGGACTTTTTATTTCGGTGGAATATAGAGGTTGTTAGTATAAAAATAAAAAATTAAATTTAGGTTGTATGGTTAAACGTTATGGTTGTGCAGGCATTTTATTGTTTGCGATAGGATTATTCCCCTTAATGGCACAGGACAACACTGTGCCCAAAGAGATGGCTATAAAGATAGCCGATCGTATTGTTGCTTCTACGGTTTATGAGTTCAAAGATGTAAAAACAGGTAAAGTATACATTTCTTTGGACAATGTTTCTTTAAATCCGGATATACGTGTCAATAGTAAATATTTGAATTGGCATTATACAAACGGAGTAACGAATATGGCTTTGATGGAGTTGGGTGATAAAATACAGAACCGGAAATATGAGGATTATGTGCTGAAGAATATGAAGTTTATTTTTGACAAAACTAATCAGTCTTATTTTCATCGTTTGTATGATAAGACTTTCCGTGAAGGAGGATGGAGGGCGGTTCCCCGTCTTACTTGGCATATGATTTATAGAAACAAGCGCTTGGATGACAACGGTCCTATGGGGGCTAGTTTGATAACTTTGAACCAGCGTCATCCAGATGATGCTTTTCAAAAATATATTGAAACAACCAATCATCATATTATGGTTTCAGAACCTCGTTTGGCCGATGGAACTATAGCCCGTTTATGGCCTCATGAAAATACAATTTGGGCAGATGATGCGTTTATGGCGGTGTCTTTTATTTCCCGAATGGGAGAGGTTACTGGTGAAAAGAAGTATTTTGATGATGCGGCCAATCAGATATTGAATTATACACGATATTTGTGGTGTCCTGAAAAACAGATTTATTATCATTGCTATCATACGGATAATAAGGAACATGGAGTGGCGCATTGGTCCCGGGCCAATGGATGGATTTTTATGGCGACAGCCGATCTGTTGGCAAGAATGCCGGAAAATCATCCTATGCGTGAGGATGTGATAAAGAATTTCCAGATGCAGGCTAGTGGGGTAGCGCGGTATCAAGGGAAAAACGGTTTGTGGCATCAGTTGTTGGATAAAGAAGATTCTTATGAAGAAATTACCGGTAGTTCTATGTTTGTATTTGGCATAGCTAAAGGTGTGAAGGAAGGATGGTTGCATCCGGATTTCATTTATGTAGCATGGCAGGGATTCAAAGGAATGTTGTCAAAAATTTCAGAGAATGGTGATGTGACGGCTATTTGTGTCGGTACAGGTATTATGCCTTCCACCGTATTTTATTATAATCGTCCCACTCAGGAAAATGATCCGATGGGTGAAGGGCCTGTGTTACGCGCTTTGGTGGAAATGATTGATGCGCCTAAATACACGGAGATTAGTGCGAATGATCAGTATGATAAGATAAAATAAGAAAGAGATTAATTTACCCGTTGGCAAGCTGAGTTTAAGTTGTCAACGGGTATATGTTAGAATGTTAAATCAAAACGCCCTTCTGTCACTCTTCTTCCTTCAAAAGTTCCGCTGATTATTCTGTTGTTCAAATCAAAGCGGGTAATATTGACAATGCCGTCTTCCAGTCTTTCTTCTTGTTTATTACCATCTTTGAATACGGCGTCGGTATAGATAGTCTGGTCATTATCCATCTTTTCAATATCACTGTAAACGGTGATATTTTTTTCTTTCGGGTCAATGATATTGAAAGAAATAGACGTATTGTCATCTACCCAAACGTATACATGGACTGTTGCTTTTTCATCTTCATTATAAGCAGGATAGTAGGATGCTTTATGGTCCGGTCCATAGCGTTGTCCTGTATATACCCAGCCGTCTATCAGACAGCCAAAGGTATTGGCGCCTGTCTGAGTGGCAGGTGGCATGAGAGTAGGATCTGCTGAAAAGTCTTCTCCATCGCAGGCACAGCATAACGCGACAGTTAATACTATTGTACTAAGATATTTAATCATGGTCTGAATTTTTTAAAAGTGATAGTTAATACCTGCCGAGAAAGATAATTGAGAAATGTCATCCGAACCGTTCATCGGATAATGTGGTTGTACCATCCATTCTTTATGATGGTAGCGGACGGAATATTCACCGGAATACGCCAGGATATAGCTTATCCTTGCACTGATCCCCCAATGGGTGAAAAGGTGGTATTCTCCGCCTACTCCAAAGTTTGCCGCCCATTTGTTCATGGATACTTTTCGTGGTTTATCATATACCATACTGTCGTCTTTATATAACTGGTATCCGGTTCCGGTAGTAAAATACCAATCGAATTGTTGTTTCAGCGAATGCAGGGAGAACTGTGGAGCAAAATAGTGTGTTTGAATCTTGTCTGTGGTATTTGTCGTGTTGCCTGTATACCGGCTGCCTTGATAAAGTATTCCGAATCCGGCTCTAATGGCAGGCTTGTTTCCTACCAGGTAAGTATAACTTCCTGACCAACCTATGCCGTTGCGCAAATTCGAGGAATATCCTGCTATTCCTATCAGCTTTCCGGTGTAGAGGGTAGGACCTGTCTGAAAGGATAGAACGGATCGTTTGTCAGTGCCGGATTGTGCATATAGCGATGTTGGACACAGCAGCGTGGCTACTATAATAAAATATAGTTTGTTTTTCATGGTCATTGTGTTTATCTAGGTGGGTACAAAAATAATAAATCATTGGAAATAACAGCATTAATAGTTTTCTTATTTTAAGTAATCCGTGAAAAATGTGATAGATTAACACTTTCCTGCCATCTTTATTCCATTCATTCTGTTTTCTTATGAAGATTATTCACTTTAAAACCTTATAGTTTATGAAACCAGTAGAATCAGACCGGTTGGATGCCGAAGAGCGTAGAGAACTGAGCAGTTCTGATTTCGGAATTCCTGAAGAGCGTGCTTTCCCGATGCCCGATGCGGCACATGTGCGGGCGGCGGAAGCCTATTTCCGTTATGCTAGTGATGATCAGAAGCCTGAGTTGGCGAGGAATATACTGGAAAAAGCGGCTGAATACGGAGTGCGTGTAGAGAGTCCTGTGGTGCTGTCTTGGGCCGGGAAATAGTTGTTGTATAATGATTTGACCTTTTGTGTTGCTGAATATTGTGTAAATGTAGGTGCCGAATCGTGAAGGAAAGTTATTATTTAAATATTTTCCTAAGGAAATTTGTTATATAGGAAAGTATAGAATATATTTGGAAAAAGTTTCCTGAGGAAATAATTAAAGGAGATAACATAACAGAGTCCGGTTTTAATTATGAAGAAGAGTATGAAAAAAGAGTTTATAAAAAGGTATGGATGGACATTGCTTGGTATTGTGGCAGGAATGGTAGGAGGATATTTGTATTGGCGGTATGTAGGTTGCACCACTGGGACTTGCCCTATCACTTCTTCTCCTGTCAACAGTTCCATTTGGGGGGCGGCAATGGGGGGATTGTTGCTCAGTTCATTTATGCCGGAGCATAGAAAGATAAAGAAGGAGGAATAAGTATGAATAAAACGATTTTATTTTTTTTAGCCCTTGTGCTGGCTGCCACAACAGCTTGCGGCAGAGGAAGCAGTAATAATAACCCTGTAAAAGAAGAAACTATGGCAACAGAAGGAAATGGAAAGGTCATACATTTGACTAAAGCTGAATTTTTGGCGAAAGTATATAATTTCGAGAAAAACCCGGAAGAGTGGAAATATGAAGGTGACAAACCGGCTATTGTGGATTTCTATGCTGACTGGTGTGGTCCTTGCAAAATGGTAGCTCCTATTTTGGACGAATTGGCAAAAGAATACGATGGCCAGATTGTGATTTATAAAGTGGACACGGAGAAAGAACAGGAACTGGCAGGCGCGTTTGGTATACGGAGTATTCCGTCCATTCTGTTCATCCCCATGGAAGGAAAGCCGGAGATGGCACAGGGGGCTATGCCCAAAGCGTCATTTAAAAAGGCTATTGATGAGTTTTTATTGAAAAAATAAGTACTTTTGTGCAATAGCATCAAGAAGAAAGAGCAATATGGAAACTTTATGTAAAATAAGAGATCTCTATCGCGCTATTGCAGAATTTGAAACACGGTTTGAAAAGGCGCACCACCTTTGTCTGAACGAAGGAATGTTGCTGTGCTGTCTCTCCAGAAAGAAACGCCTGTCCTCGGGAGAGATAGCAGAGCAATTGGGGCTTTCTAATTCGAATACTTCTAAGGTTATCAGATCTGTAGAGGATAAAGGCTATATAGAGCGTAATTTGGGAGATTGTGACAAACGCCAGATGTATTTCTCGCTTACGGCGGAAGGAAAGAAAATACTGAAGGAGATGGAATGCTGTAATATTGAGATTCCTGAGTTACTGAGGTCTGTATTATAATAGTAAGAAAGATACCGCTGTAGATGAAGTCTGTTTTTATTTTTATATCATTGCTGATAATGCTCTGTCCCGCTTTCTCGCAAAGCAGGATGGAGCATTATCTTGATTCTTTGGGATTGGTGAATGTAGGCCGGATGGACCCGACATTGAAAATAGATTTGATGTATACCCGTGCCGACAATTTTACCGGGAAAGTCCTTTATGAGGATTTGCAGGAGGCCTATCTTCATCCCGAGGCTGCCAAAGCCTTGTTGCAAGCGCAAAAGCGGTTGAAAGAGTTGTATCCCGGTTATTCTCTGATTATTTATGATGCCGCCCGTCCCATGTCCGTGCAGCAGAAAATGTGGAATGTGGTAAAAGGTACTTCCCAAAATATATATGTATCCAATCCGGCCCGGGGAGGAGGGTTGCATAATTATGGTTTGGCGGTGGATGTGAGTATTGCAGATGAAAAAGGAAATCCTTTGCCTATGGGGACCAAGGTGGATCATTTGGGCAAGGAAGCACACATAGATACCGAGGCGGCAATGGTACAGCAGGGAATCATTACAGCGCAGGAACGGAAAAACCGTTTGCTGCTGCGCCGGGTCATGACGGATGCGGGTTATAAACCTTTGCGCAGTGAGTGGTGGCATTTCAACTTCCGCAGTCGTGAAGAGGCAAAACGGAACTATAAAGTAATTAGATAAAGGATGGAAATATCAACAAAAACACTCCATTTCATCGAAGAACACAGAGAGGACGATACGCGTACACTTGCTTTGCAAAGTAAGAAATATCCCGATGTAGACATGGCGGCAGCTGTCACACAAATTGCCGGACGGCAGGTGGCGGCCCGCAAGATACCTTCATGGTATCCGGTTTCTGCATTATGGTATCCCCCTCATTTGTCTATGGAGCAATGTTCTTCCGAAGCAACTGCTTTGTATAAGGCCTCTTTGTTGGAAGGCGATACTTTTGCCGATTTAACCGGAGGTTTCGGTATTGATTGCAGCTTTATCTCCCGGAATTTCAAGCAGGCTGATTATGTGGAAAGGCAGTCAGGACTTTGTGAGCTGGCTTTGCATAATTTCCCTTTGTTGGGGTTGGGGCACATTCGGATACACAACCGGGACGGGGTATCCTATTTGCAGGAAATGCTTCCGGTAGATTGCTTGTTTTTAGACCCTGCCAGAAGAGACGGACACGGTGGAAAGACGGTTGCCATCTCTGATTGCGAGCCGGATGTTACTGTTTTGGAGCCTTTGCTGGTTGATAAGGCAAAGAAAGTGATGGTGAAATTATCGCCTATGCTGGATCTGTCATTGGCATTGAACGAGTTGAAAACAGTTCGTGCGGTACACATTGTCGCTGTGAATAACGAGTGCAAGGAGTTATTGCTGATACTGCAAAAAGAGTCCGTTTCATCGGAGGTAAGCATCCATTGCGAACATATTGTAGGCAACGGGGAGAGCCGGCATTACACCTTTACCTTGAAGCGGGAAAAAACATCGCCCTGTCTTTTGGCCGATGAAGTCGGAACTTATTTGTATGAACCGAATGCCGCTATATTGAAAGCCGGTGCTTTTCGTTCTCTCACACAAACCTATCCTGTGGCGAAACTTCACCTCAACAGCCATTTATATACCTCTGTTTCTTTGGTTCCGGATTTTCCGGGACGTCGTTTCCGGGTTGAGGCCGTATCGGGTTTTGGAAAAAAGGAATTGAAAGCGTTCTTGATGGATATGGACAAGGCGAATATTACGATCCGCAACTTTCCATTATCGGTTGCGGAACTTCGCAAACGTTTGAAACTGAAAGAGGGAGGAGATGATTATATCTTTGCCACTACCTTGTCCGGCGGGCAGAAAGTCTTGATTAGAGGGAAGAAGTGTTAGTTTATAATCAGTTTGTAACCTATTCCCCTTACATTCACAATCCGTATGCTTTGGTCTTTGGACAGTTTATGGCGTAATTTCGTAATAAATACATGCAGGCTGCGTGAATTGAAGAAGCTGTCATCTCCCCATAGCTCCAACAAGATGCTTTGGCTGTTCACCACTTCATTCCGGTTCTCACACAGGCGTTTTAGGATTTCCGATTCCCGGTGGGAGAGTTCTTGTATGTTCCCTGCAAAATCCAGTTGTTGGGTGACGGAGTTGAACTGATATCCTCCGATGGTGTAGGTATTGGTTATTTCTTTTTCCACAAAAGCTTTGTGCATCAAGGCTTTGAGGCGTACAATAAGCTCCTGCATACCGAATGGTTTTTTCAGATAGTCATTAGCTCCCAGTTCAAATCCTTTTACTACATCATTGATGGCAGACCGGGCGGTGAGGAATAATACCGGGGTTGCTTTATCCGATTGGCGGATGCGGCGTACCATTTCAAAGCCATCCATACGGGGCATCATGACATCGGCTACCAATACGTCCGGTTTCTGTTCGAAAAACTTTCTTAAGCCTTCTTCACCATCTCCGGCGGTAGTAATGATAAAATCCTGTTCTTCCAGTGTGTCCTTGATAATCATGGCAAGAGTCTGTTCATCTTCTACTAATAAAACGTGTATCTTTTCCATTTGCTTATTCGGGAATTTTAAGTGTAAAGGTACTGCCTTTTCCTGTGCTGCTTTCCACGGAAACAGTTCCTTTATGCTGTTCTATCATTGTTTTTACATAATAAAGTCCTAATCCATATCCTTTTACATTATGCAGATTACCGGTCGGAACCCGATAAAACTTATCAAACAGATGTTTTTGTCTGTCGGCAGGAATACCTATTCCTTTGTCTTGTATCTTTAGCATTACATAAGCGTTACGGTCACCGTTGTATGGATTGTTGCAGCGTATTGCAGAAATGTAAATATATGCCTTTTCATCGGAATATTTTATAGCATTGTCTATCAGATTGCTGATCATGTTATACAGGTGCAAGCGGTCTGCACGTAGGGTTATGTTTTCTTCCATAATGAGTTTGAACTCAGTCGGCTTATCAGCTTTCAATCTATGTTGGCTGATCAGATTTTCCAACATAGGCCTCAGTTCGACAGGTTCATAGTTCAGACGGAAGTTCTTCCGTTGCTCCATACTCATGGAAAGGATCTGTTCCACCAGTCCGCTGAGCTGTTTCAGCTGGGTTTGGATAATCTGAAGATAGTTCTGTCGTTTCGTCAGGTTTTCTGCTCCGTTGAAGTTCAGTAATGCATCGTTGGCGGCGTAGGCTACGGCTATCGGAGTTTTCAGTTCGTGAGTAATGTTATGCGTGAAGTCCTCTTTCATTTCTTCTACACTTTTCTGCCTTAAGATGATACGGATAAGAAACCAGAATGATACCCCCAATATAATAATGATAAAGAAAGAGGTATAAAGTATCCCCTTCATTTGTTGCAAGACGATGGTATTTGTCGGTTCCACCCATAACCGGTATGCCATTTTGTTGTACAAGTCATAATTGTAATAGTAGCTCACTGCTTCTTTGCCCGGCCTGTATTTTTGAGGTGAGCTGAGTCCTTGTACGACCGTGCTGTCTTGACGTAAATTCACTATTTCGATGCGGTGAGGCAGGTAGATGATTCCGCGCATGGCAAGTGTCCTTGTAAAAAGGCTGTCGAAAGTGTGCAGGTTGATTTCCGTGAAAAGGTCCAGCTGGCTGTGGATACCCCGTTGGAAGTATTTGGTGAGCAGTTCCAGTGTACCGTTTTTGTCGATGGTAGTAGATACCGGTTCATTGATTTCCAGACCAAATCTTTTTTGCTGTTTGAAAGGCTCGGTTTCTATAACTTTGGTAATCAAAGCACTGCTGTCCAGATTGATACTGGATTCGATATAGCCATTTATGGTTTCGTTGCTTCGTTTCACGGAGTCGCACCGTTCCATCATTTCATTGTAGTCACTCACCTGTAATGTTTCTATCAGGCAATTGTCCATATCCTTCTTCATCGAGGTGTATAATCCTGTCAACCAATATGCCTGATAGGCAAAGACGCCTATCAGCGAAAGGATAATCAATGCGGCTATGGCTTTAAACGGTATCTTCATGGTTTGGCAAAAATAGGTACAAAATAAGTATTCTCTTTCTTTTGATAACACTAAATAAGACTTCATAAGCCGGCGGTAACACATACGGCACATTTTTCACCTTTACTTTGCATGGACATTAAAAATAAAACGATGATGAGGACAGTGATTATCTTTTGTTTATGCTTGTCGGCATTTGCGGCACAAGCGCAGAATGATGTGAATTATACCTATATGGACAGCCTTTTCCAACAATTGCCGGAGGTGTTGGTCAAAGGGGAGCGTCCGGTGGTAAAGGCCGAGCGGGGAAAGCTGGTCTATGACTTACCCCGTATGGTAGAGCGGCTTCCGGTGAATAACGCCTACGAGGCGGTAAAGGAACTGCCCGGCATCGTGGAACAAGATGGCAATCTCACTTTGGGGGGGCGCAGTATTACTTTGGTAGTAAATGGAAAAGTAAGTACACTGGACAAGGACGATTTGAAGTCCGTGCTTCAGAATACCCCTGTCAGTCGTCTGGAGAAAGCGGAAATCATGTATGCTGCTCCGGCACGTTACCGCATTCGTGGAGCCATGGTGAATGTTATTCTAAAATCGAATATCGGGCAGAAGCCTTCTTGGTCCGGTGAAGTGGCGGCTATGTATGAACAGTCCCGCAGGGAAGACATTGCAGGCCGTGGAAATTTGCTCTACACTTCCCGGCGCTTTTCGGCGGATGTGATGTATTCATACGGGTTCAAACATACCACTTTCGGATTGGACAAACAGTCATGGCACACTATGGCGGGGGACGTACACGAGTTGGATTTGAAAACAGAGGCTAAAGGGTATGGCGGCCGGCATAACCTCCGCTTGGGGGCGGATTATGATTTCGGGAAGAAGAACTTGTTGAGTGTGGTTTACAATACACAATACCGCTATGGGCAGGACTGTACAAAAATGCGTGGAACAGCCCACAGTGATAAAACGGATGACGGTGACCGCCAGTTACATAATGTGGCGGCCGATTATCAATCTTCTTTCGGCCTTTCGGCAGGAATGGATTTCCTTTTTTTCTCCAATCCGTCACAGACCTTTCTGGAGAAAGATATGCAGGATGTCAGCCGGACATTGAATTATGACAGCAACCAACGTATCAACCGCTGGTTATTCTATGCCAACCAGCTTCATTCCTTGCAAGGTGGAACCGAGATAAATTATGGTGTAAAGTACACTGCCACACACGATAACAGCTACCAGTTCTATCGGGATGGTGAAACAGGAGCCTTGATTCCCGATAATTCCGAGAAACTGCTTCGAAAAGAATATACTCTGAATATGTACACCGGCGCTTCACATAGTTTTGGGAAGAAGTTCTCTGCCGAAGTTTCCTTGGCCGCAGAGCTTTATCATGCCGGGGAACGCCATAGCTGGATGCTGTATCCCATTGTAAACACAACTTATACTCCGGCAGATGGACATACCTTGCAAATGTCTTTCACCAGTAATCGTAAATATCCCGCTTACTGGCAGTTGCAACCTATTATACAGTATGTGGACAGCTATACCGAGGCTCATGGAAATCCCAACCTGAAGCCAAGTTCCAATTATTCGCTCGACTTGAATTATCTGTATAAGAATAGATATATGATAGGGGTGAATTACAATTACACACCCGATTACTTTGTGCAGCTCCCTTATCAATTGCCCGACCGTCTGGCGGAGGTGAATCAGTTTGTGAATTATGATTTTCAGAAAAGATGGACCATACAGACTATGGCTTCTTATAAAGTGAGTACATGGTGGAACGGGCGCATTTTTGCTTTCGGCCTGTTCTCTCATGACAAGAACAGCCATTTCCATGATATTGCATTCAACCGGCATAAATTCAGCGTCATTCTGAATACCACAAACACATTCATCTTATCGAAGAAACCGAATATCATAGGTACGTTGGCTGGTTTTTACCAATCACGTGCCATACAAGGGGTGTATAACTTAAGTCCTATTTGTAATGTTTCGACTTCACTTCAGTGGGCTTCTCCGGATGGAAAGACGAAGGTGATATTGAAAGGAAATGATATTCTTAATACATCGAATATGACCACCCGGCTGGCGTGGGGGCAGCAACGGAACCGGACAGAAATGAATTGGGACAATCGTAGCTTTACATTTTCATTCCTCTATAAATTCGGCGGATACAAAGAAAAGAAACGTACCGATGTCGATACCAAGCGGCTGGGACGATGATTTTTTAGTGGTTAGTAATCACTAACCACTAATCACTAGTTCGCCATTTTTGCCTTGAAAGCCAGTGCATACATACGCATCTGTTTTACCATTGCCAGCAAGCCATTGCTGCGGGTGGGCGACAGATGTTCCTTCAAACCTATCTTCTCTATAAAGTATAAATCACTGCTTAATATTTCATCCGGAGTATGTCCGCTGACTACTTTGATAAGCAGGGCAATGATACCTTTTACAATCAAGGCGTCACTTTCCGCCTGGAACACCACTTTGCCGTCTTCCATATCGGCTTGCAGCCATACGCGGCTCTGGCAACCGTCTATCAGGTTTTGTTCTGTTTTATATTCGGGGGCGAGTGGTTCCTGCTCGTTACCCAAATCTATGAGCAATTGATACTTGTCCATCCAGTCATCAAAATCACTGAACTCTTCTATCACTTCGTTCTGAAGTTCGTTTATTGTTTTCATTATTTTATCATTTATTTCTCATTATAAATCACATCCATCACTGTTTGTCCTACCGCTTTCAGCGTGTTACGGTCAATGTTTTCCATCGTATCGTTTACCGTATGCCAGAAAGAGCCGAAAGAACTTTGCGGATTGTCGGCATCATAGTTAATGATGTCCACACACGGGATACGCGCCAACTTGTTGACATAGATATGGTCGTCCACCGTCTCGCCCCCGTCTTCTTTTACAAAATATTTGCCATATCCCAGCTCATGTGCCTTTTTCCAGATTTTCTTCATTTCGGAACGGGCGGTGCGGGCCGAGTAACCTTCATAATAGAAGGTGGCATCTTTTCCTCCTACCATATCCAGCAAGATTCCATAGCGTGCATTATAGTTCTGAACATGTGGGGTACGTGCCCAGTATTGTGATCCAAGACACCAAGTGTCCTGTTTGTACTTGCCGTCATAAAATTCGGGAATTCCATAATCCTCCGAATCGAAAAATACGATATCTATACCTAGGGCAGGTTGTTCCTTCTGTATCTGACGGGCGATTTCCAGCAGCACCCCCACACCGCTGGCACCATCATTCACTCCCAGTATAGGAGTATGGTGATTCTTCGGGTCGGGATCATTGTCGGCATACGGGCGGCTGTCCCAATGGGCGCAAAGCAGGATACGTTTTTTACTTTCGGGCTTGTAAGCACCGATAATGTTGCGTGATTTCAGTATCGTACCGTCGTATGCTATCAGATCGGCATATTGATTGTATACCTTGGCGCCGAATTTTTCCAATTGTCCTGCCAGATATTCCCCACATTCTTTGTGCGCCTGTGTGTTGGGAACACGGGGACCGAAGTCTGCTTGTACCTGAATGTACTGGTAGGCGCTGTCTGCATTGAATTCGGGAGCCTTGATCACTTCTTTGTCTACGGTTTCTGTCCGGTCGTTTCTGCTTTTACTGTTTCCGCACGAAACGGCTGTCAATACAAGCAGCAAGAACGGGATTACTAAAACATTTCTTATCTTCATACTTATTCTTCTGTTATTTATTTGTGCATTATCCTTTATATGGAAGGGGCTGCGCCGCAAAGTTACGTTATTTTCTTTGTACTTCTTCCATAACGCGCAGGAAGTTTCCACCCCAAATGAGGCGGATATTTTCTTCACTGTATCTTTCCAACAGCAGCCGGCGTGTAAAGTTTATCAATTCTGATGCCGAAGCGCAGCCTGTGATGCCGCCGTCACCGTCAAAATCGGTTCCTATCCCTACATGTTCTATGCCCATGACATTTACCATGTGGTTCAGATGCTCGATGGCATCCTTGATGGTAGCTTCTCCGTTCTTGCGCAGGAATCCGCCATACATACATACCTGTGCCACCCCCCCCTTGGCTGCCAATGCTTTCAATTGGTCATCCGTCAGATTGCGCGGATGGTCGCAAAGGGCACGGGCCGAAGAATGAGAGGCTACGATCGGTTTGCCGCTGATTGCCAGTGCATCATAGAAACTTTTCTCTCCGGCATGAGAAACATCTACCATCATTCCCACACGGTTCATTTCTTTTATCACCTGTTCACCGAATGTGCTTACGCCCAGTCCTTCCTCATTATAACGGGCAGAGCCGCAGATATCATTATTTCCGTTGTGGCAAAGTGTCATGTACACCACGCCACGATGGCGGAAACGTTCTACATTCGTGATATCCTTGCCAATGGCATATCCGTTTTCAATGCCCAGCATGACAGCCTTTTTCCCTGCTTTTTTCAAACGGCACAGATCAGCGGGAGTATATGCTATATCTACGGCTGTACAGTTCTTGGCAACCATCTCCTCTATTTCGTTCAGGATGCGGTCTGCTTTGGCAGTAGCGGCCGATAAGGCTTCATCGGTACGTTCCAATTGCTTCAGGTAAGCCACCATGATGGTTGCGTCCAGATGTCCTTCCGTCATCTTATGCAGGTCTACCAGGATTTTCTTGTCACGGGTGGCGAAGTTTATTCCTTGATCGAAGAACATGGGAGTGTCGCAATGTGAATCCAGCGTTATCATGCGGCTGTGAAGTTTTTTGGCTTCTCTGAAAGAAGTGGATTCCTGTATAAGCCAGTGGAATACCGGCATCATACAGGTATTGTTTTCCAGAATGAAACATTCCGGATGCCATTGCACTCCCATCATGGACTTGCATTCGGTAGATTCCATCGCTTCAATGACTCCGTCGGATGAGCGGGCAGTTACCCTGAAACCCGGCGCAACCTCCTTTACCGCCTGATGGTGAAACGAATTGACCGGCAATATTTCTGTTTCAAACAATTTATAGAGTAAGGAATCTTTCTCTATCCGGACCGTATGCGAGGCATATCCCCGTCCCAAATCCTGATCGTGTTTGATCCGTTCCCCTTCCATCTGTACGTGGATATCCTGATACAGGCTGCCTCCAAAAGCGGCGTTCATCACCTGTATGCCGCGGCATATTCCCAGAATCGGTATCTGCCGGTCGGCGGCCAGTTTGGCAAGCAATAACTCCTGACGATCCCTCCGGGGATTTATGCTGTGTAATTCCTTTATCGGTTCTTCTCCAAGGAACAAGGGATTGATATCCGCACCGCCGGTCAGTAGCAAGCCATCCAATGCATTCAGTGAGTTTATCAAACTGTTAGTTTCGTCAACAGGAGGAATAATGAAAGGAATACCTCCTGCTTTCAGAATGGAAGTGAAATATCCTTCCAGCAAAGTACATGCGCCTTCCTGGAAGTTTCCGGTAAGCCCTATGACTGGAGCATCTTTGTGGCAGGGAAAGGTGCGGTGTATGGCATCGTACTCGGCTGAAATGTCAAATGTTTGAAACGTTTTCATAAGTTAAATTATTCATAGAAACTAAGCAAAGATAGGGATAAATTCAGATTTATTTTTCATATTTGCTAAAAATCTAATGACCATGGAACCTATACAAGACTTCGCCGGCCTGATATGCCGTTTGCGTTCGTTGAAAGAGCGGAAACGTGTGGTGGTTGTTTGCCCCAATGACCCTCATACCGAATACGTTATAACCCGCAGTTTGCACGAAGGCTTTGCCGATTTCTTATTGGTGGCGGATACGCCCCATTTGCTGAACTCGGAATATATCCGCCTTCAATATCCGGATCATGTGAAAGTATACGAGGCGACAAGTCCCGATAAAGCAGCCCAGGAAGCTGTTTCGCTGATACGTGAGGGACATGCGGACGTGTTGATGAAAGGGATTATCAATACGGATAATTTATTGCGGGCCGTGCTTAATAAGGAACATGGTATCCTGCCGAAAGGGAATGTGCTGAGCCATATCACGGTGGCACAGATCCCGATGTACAAGAAATTGCTGTTCTTCTCGGATGCGGCGGTCATTCCCCGTCCTACCTTGGAACAATTCGAGGCGATGCTGCGGTATGATCTGGAGGTATGCCGCCGCATGGGAATAGAAGCTCCCCGTGTGGCCTTGATTCATTGTACGGAAAAAGTAAACGAGAAATTCCCTCATACACTGGATTATGTGACTTTAAAGGAACGTGCCGCCGCCGGTGCTTACGGAAACATGTACTTGGACGGACCCATGGATGTGAAGACGGCATGTGATGCGCATAGCGGTGAGGTGAAAGGAATCAGCTCGCCGGTGGTGGGACATGCGGATTTGTTGATCTTTCCCAATATCGAGTCGGGAAATACATTCTATAAAACGGTGTCATTGTTTGGTGACGCCAACATGGCAGGTATGTTGCGAGGTACGGTCTCTCCCGTAGTGGTTCCGTCGCGTGCCGATTCCGGTAATTCGAAATATTACAGTCTGGCATTGGCCTGCGTGGCCGGATAAATAATGTGGCAATGTGCCAATTTGCCGGTGTGTCAATTGGCTGTGCTGTGTTGCCGCATGGTTTTGGCTCATTCGCAAATTGATAAATTATTGAAACTATGAAAATATTTGTGATTAATCCGGGCTCTACTTCTACCAAAATAGCCCTTTTCATCGATGAAAAGCCGGTGTGGGCGGCAGGGGCCCATCATACTGCGGATGACTTGTCGGAGTTTCACCACGTCAACGAACAGTATGCGTACCGTAAGGACTTTGTATTGCGATTGCTTGCCGAGGCGGATATTCCGTTGGATTTTGATGCCGTCATTGCCCGTGGCGGTCTGCTGAAGCCTACGCCCGGCGGGGTGTATGCCATTAACGAACAGATGAAACACGATTTGCTCAACGCCCGGATGGAGCACGCCTGTAATTTGGGCGCGCTGATTGCCGATGAAATAGCCCGGGAATGCCATTGTCCCGCCTACATTGCCGATCCCGAAGTGGTAGACGAGCTGCAACCGGCCGCCCGCCTGACGGGAATACCGGAGATAGAGCGCATTTCCATCTTCCATGCCTTGAACAGTAAGGCGGTATCGCGTAAATATGCCGCTTCCATCGGGAAACATTATGAAGAGTTGAATCTGATTGTGGTGCATCTGGGGGGTGGCATATCGGTGGGTGCCCATTGCAAAGGACGGGTGATTGATGTTAACAATGCCTTGAACGGTGAGGGGCCGTTTTCTCCCGAACGTGCGGGAACCATTCCTGCCGACCAGTTGGCGGAATTGTGCTTCAGCGGTAAGTATACGTTAAAGCAGATCAAGAAGATGCTGAATGGCAAAGGGGGGCTGACTGCCCATCTGGGTATGAATGATGTGGTGACTATTGCCCGGAAAGCTTCCGAAGGCGAGGAGCCTTATAAAGGGGTATTGGATGCGATGCTCTATACGGTGGCGAAACAGGCAGGGGCCATGTATGTCACGCTCCGTGGGCAGGTGGATGCCATTATTCTGACGGGAGGCATTGCCTATAGTGATTACTGTGTAGGGATTCTCAAGGAACAGATTGATTATCTGGCGCCGGTTGTGCTGATGCCCGGTGAAGACGAGATGGGCTCGCTGGCTTATAATGCGTTGGGAGCCTTGAAAGGTGAGCTGCCTTTGCAGGTTTACCGGCCGGAATAAGAAGATGGTGGTACATCGGAATTAAAATAAGCGATAAAATTGTTCAAATCCTTCATGGAAGGGTAATGTGTTGATATACAGAAGGCTATTATGAAGGAATCATTATAAATTCCTTCATAATAGCTTCAGGGATGTTTTTACCCGGCCAGTGCTACCAGTTTATACATATTTCCTGTTGTGGTATGCATCCGTTCCGCTCCCAGGGAATTCATGATTCTTCCCATTTTGTTTATCGTGATGCCGCGCATGGCTGCCGGATATCGTTTCAGCAGGATATTGAACAAGCATACTGCCGAGTAAAGTTTGAAGTCTTCCCCTTTATCCGGCAGTCTGAAACAATGGAGAATCATTTCCGCTTCGGTAGGCAAGGCATAATAGGCCTGGTTGCGCAGTTTCAGCTCGGATTCCTCCGCCGCCGAGAACCAGTAACGCTTTCCCTCGTCCAGTTCTGCTTTCAGCTGGGCGAAAAGCTGTTTGTGCTCCAGTGGCGAGCAGTCTATCTTCTCCTTTACCTCGGCAAAGAAATAACGGCGGCTTCCGCTGGGGTCGGTGAGCAGCGCTTTCCGGTTACTGGTGCCGATGAACGAGGCCATCCGGGGCAGATGGCTGTAGGACGAGCGGTGCGACTTGCGGAAATCCAGTTTTTTCATCTGCATCAGATTTTTCAGCAATGGCAGTTTCTGTGGTGAAAGACGGTCGTACTCATCCAGATTAATCAGTCCGAAGAAAGCCAGCTTCTGCTCGCATCCTGCCTGTCCGGTCAGTTCGAAGCTGTCCGTATAGTAGTCTTTCAACGAATCGGGCATCAGCAATTCGCAGAAAGTGGATTTGCATCTCCCTTGCTCGCTGCTCACTAGCATGGGGGCCACAGCGTTGGCGCACCGGTCCATGCGTCCGCTCCACTGGGCAGTTACGCCCAGCATCCAGCGGTGGAAACTGTTCACCCAGAAATCTTTCGTAGATATGCGTTGTGCCAGCGGAGTCACGCGGTCCTTGCCGTCCCATTCGGGAAGGGTGTTCATATAGGAAAGTAACGGATGATAGTCCGGCATCTGCTCCGAGTTCACGAACCGGCTTACATCCTTGTCCCAGCAGTTGATGTGACGTGCACGTGCTTCCAGGCACAGGCTGTTCAGGGTGCGCTGGCTTATTACCTTATATATAGGTGTGTCAGCGTCTTTTTTGCAACATTCCGTTTGTTCCGTCAGTAGGTTGAAGCGGAAGTGGTAGCGGCTCAGCAAATATTGTTCCAGTTTTTGCTGTACTTGCTCCGTTTCCGGTTTCTTCTGCATTGATAATGAGGTAGATGAACTCTTCACTGTCGGACTTATCACTACATTCGAGGAAGCAAGCTTCTTCATTACTTTGTTCAATAACTTTTTATTCATTATTTGTTGTTTTAGGTTTCCGTTGGAACAAAGATACTGTGTAAAATAGCGTTTTGCAAGTGTTTTTCGTGGGGTTTTAGAGAAAAGTGACTAAGCGTAAACATCCTGAATAACAAGCTGTTTCGTCCGGTTGATTACACGATATCTTCCTTTTGATTCAGTTATTTCACTTAAGTGATGAAGTTTGAGCACTCTAGTGATGAAAGTTCATCACTAAGGTGATATAATATCATCACTTAAGTGAAACAATTTACTTGAAGGGAAGATACAACGACTTCGACCGGATGATACACCTTATTCGTCCGGTTGTTGTCATTTGATGAAATGTGAGTGTTTTGCCGGACAGTCATCACCTTGGGATGCGTTTTTGGAGATGGAACGGGGCTGAAGGAATATGTAAGCGTCTCCGCGATTCTATCTTGTCGCCCATTTTTCATTCTTATATTTTTGCCATGTATAAAAATGAATCATT
>NZ_JBDFXP010000047.1:0-33515 GCF_040911965.1 Phocaeicola sp. RTP21359st1_B8_RTP21360_211022 | reverse complement strand
TGACTGAGCGAAGTTAGGACTTGCCCGATTTTTTTGCAAACACAAAAAAAGGCCGTCTCATTTTGAGACAGCCTCTTGTTTATCTATGCTTATATAACTATTACTGACGTTGAGTAGCTGAATAGTTTATTTTCAAAGCGTAAGCTTGACGAAGTGCCTGCTTTACATCCTGTACAATACCCATCTTTGTATCTTTATCAACTTTCAAGGATACTGTCATAAATGGCTGGTCTTCTTCTTTCATATTCTCACGTTCCTGATAAATGTAGTCCTGAACTTCTGACACTTCAGCAAACTTATCATTCAACTGAATACGACTTTCAGCACCCATTTTCTTTTGGAATTCCGGCAACGGTTTACCTATATAAATAAAGGAAACCAACGACTTCTTTTCCAACTTTTCCAATTCTGTTCCTTGAGGAACCTGAAATTGAACCTTCAATGTAACCTCACGCATGGTTGTTACAATCATAAAGAAGAACAACATGGTAAAGATAAGGTCAGGCAATGAAGAGGTATTCAACTCAGGCATTCCACGTTTACCTGTTTTATTAAATTTTCCCATTACTTACCTCCATACTTTTTAGGTTCAGCTTCAGAAATCTTCTGCGGATAATATTCACGAATAGCTTTTTGTTCATCTTCGTTGCACTCATTATAAAGCTTTCCAAATTTAGCTTTACCTAGTTCATTACGAAGTTCATTATACGCAGCAACCAATTCATTTTGCACATCAATATATGCTTGATAGCTAGTTCCAACGTCATTCTGAACAGAGATTACATGATTTTCCGTAATCATACAATCACCCAGCAAAGGAATATTCTTTCTATGCTTTTCAGGCAGATTTTCATCATCATACGGATTGGCTATAAACTCTTTTGCCTTTTCTTTCAATTGCTTCACATCAATATAGTCCGTACCACACATCAGCTGGTTGTCTTTATTCAGACGGACTTGAAGGATGTTTCGTTCCTTTACAATAATATCATCATCTTTCTGATCCTTGTTTTCGGGAGGAGGCGGAAGCCGTCTCGCCAAGCCACGGTCAGTATCCATTGATGTTGTTATCAGGAAGAAAATAAGCAACATAAAGGCAATATCAGCTGTTGAACTGGAGTTAATTCCAGGTACGCCTCTTTTTTTTCTTGCCATTTTACTTACTTCGTTTTAAATTATTTAATCAATGTAGATAATATTATCTTTTAAAGATACCGCTCAAGTTTACTAAAGTACCGATTGCAGCCACACCAAACAAGAAATAAATGGAGTAAATCAGCATATCAGTAATTTTCAACCAACCTGTATCAGTGTAAGCACTACCATCGGCCAAAACAACAGGAGAGTCAGAACCCATACCGTAAGAAACGACCAATACTACCACAAACAAGACCAAGCCGATCAAAGACTTTATTGCACTTTTAGGATTATCTCTCAAAGCAGCGCCAAATTGTGCTATCGCACCAATTACAGTTACTGCCACACATATTCCAAACATTGCATACATTAAGTAAATCAATGTTTCCGTATGTTCAGGTGCATTATATTCACCTACCGGATTATTGTATCCTACAAAATAGAACATTCCCAGCACGACAAGAATCAGCGCAAAGCAAATGTACATTATGTAGTAAGACACTTTATATGATAACTTAGCCATCTCCTAATTATTTTTTGTATTTCAAGTTATATTTAGTGATCATATCCAACAAAGTGATAGAAGAGTCTTCCATTTCACTTGTCAAACCTTCAATCTTAGAAAGGATGTAGTTATAGAATACCTGAAGAATCAATGCTACAACCAAACCGAAGATAGTAGTAATCAAAGCCACTTTCATACCACCAGCTACAACTGTCGGAGAAATATCACCAGCCTGCTGAATCTTATCGAACGCCATAACCATACCGATTACAGTACCCAAGAATCCCAAAGACGGAGCCATTGCGATGAACAATGTAATCCAAGAACATCCTTTTTCCAAATAACCGGCTTGAACTCCACCGTAAGAAACAACTGAACGTTCTACTACATCAATACCTTCATCTATTCTCATCAAGCCTTGATAACAAATAGAAGCGACCGGACCACGAGTATTGCGACATACAGTTTTAGCAGCTTCAACATCACCTTTTTCCAAAGCAGCCTCAATGTTAGCCATCAACTTCTTTGTATTCGTTTCAGCCAAGCTCAAATAAATGATACGTTCAATACAGAAAGCCAAACCTAAAACCAATGCGATAGCTACCAATGACATGAAGCTGGCATCACCTTCAATAAATTTGGTTTTTAACTCTTTGTGAAGACCACCACCTTCTTCAACCACTGCTGCTTCAGTAGTCTGTTCTGTTTGAGCCGGAGCTGCGTCTTGAGCCATAACAGGCTGAACTGATCCTAAAGTAAGGACTCCCATCACTGCAAGAATTGCAAATAACTTTTTCATTGTGTGTCTAATTTTTAAGATTAATTAATTAATTGTTATTTATTTGTTTTAATTGTCTTCCAGTCTGTTGTGCTTTCCATTACAATGCGGAGAGAGCGGGATTCGAACCCGCGAAACACTTTTGGCGTTTACACGCTTTCCAGGCGTGCCTCTTCAACCACTCGAGCATCTCTCCTTTTCGGGCGACACAATACTATCTTTTTTAAAATCGGGTGCAAATTACAAAGAAAATCGGGAACTGCAAGCGATTTCAGCTACAAATGTATTCTTTTTTTTCGTCTTACGTAGAATTAGCCCTGCCAATATTTAAATTACCTATCAAAATTAATAAACTTTAAAAACTTATTCAGCCATTTTGAACACTTTTAAAGCATTATTGGCAGTAATTCTATCCACATCTTTAAAATCCAGACCATAGATTTCGGCAAGTTTCATCGCTACATTCTTTATATAAGAAGACTCGTTCCGTTTTCCCCTGAAAGGCACAGGAGCCAAATAAGGAGAATCCGTTTCAAGAACGATTCTGTCTAAGGGGATATGAGGTAAGACCTCAGCCAGACTACTCTTCTTGAATGTAACGACTCCATTGATCCCAAAGAAAAAACGAGCATACTCTAAAACCTGCCCTGCTTCCTCCAGAGTACCCGTAAAACTATGAAAGATACCGCTTAACTCAGTTTTTTTATAAGGTTCCATCACTTCAAACAACTCCGGAAAAGCTTCACGGCAATGCAACACCAAAGGCAGATGATATTCCAATGCCCATTGAATCTGTATATCCAACGCCTTCTGTTGTTCTTTCAAATATGTCTTATCCCAATACAAATCCATTCCCACCTCACCTACAGCCACAAAAGGATGTTCACCGGAAAGCAGCTTTTTCATCTCATAAATACGGAATAACGAATCAGCCCCAACAGAAGTCGGATGAAATCCAATCATAGGAAAACAATACCCCTTATATGCCGTACAGACATTCAACATCGCTTCCACCGTGGTGTCATCAATATTGGGCATAAAGACTTTAGATACTCCGGAATCCCGAGCACGTTCTATCACAGCCGGCAAATCCTCATCAAACTCCTCAACAAACAAATGAGAATGCGTGTCAATCATATTATACTTTTCTATTCATTAAATGACAAACAAAAGACTTCAGCTCTTCTTTTCTTTCAGAAGGCACAGCTATACTTTCCAACAACGAAAGCCCCTCGACATAATAAGCGTTAATCTTTTCTTCACAAATTCCGCCGATGCCTATCTTATCATAAAGAGCTGTTACAGCTTTTATCTTTTCTTCCGGACAAAAAGCAGTAGAAGCTATCCATTTTTCCAACTCCTTCCGTTGTATCCCATCTGCCAAAGCCAACGCATTGATCAGCATAAAAGTCTTCTTATTGCATAAAATATCTCCACCTATATTTTTTCCAAACACTTTCGAATCCCCATACACATCCAGATAATCATCCTGTAACTGGAATGCCAATCCCATTTTGATACCGAAATCGTATAATTTGCGGGCATCATCTTCCGAAGCCCCCCCTAATACAGCACCAATTTTTAACGCAGCAGACAAAAGTACCGATGTCTTTAAACGAATCATCTCCATATATTCGGGAACAGTAACATCATTCCGGGTTTCAAATTCCATATCCCACTGCTGTCCTTCACAAATTTCCAAAGCAGTCTGACTGAAAATATCCATCACTTGCTTCAAATAACGCTCCGGACAATTGTTCATCAGCCGATAAGCCAACACCAGCATGGCATCCCCCGAAAGAATAGCCGTATTCTCATCCCAAACCTTATGCACGGTAGGCTTGTTTCTGCGCATATCCGCACAATCCATCAAATCATCATGCAACAATGTATAATTATGATAAGTCTCTATACCTGCCGCTTGTGGTAAAATATCATCCACATTCTCTTTGTAAAGCTGATAGGAAAGCAACATCAAAACAGGACGGATACGTTTACCGCCTAATGACAAGACATACTCTATAGGAGCATACAATCCTTTTGGTTCGCGCACATAAGGCATCGTAGCAAGATAAGTATTTACCTTTTCCAATAACTGGTCTGCAGAAAAAGCCATAAATTATTTTGATTAAGGGGTTCTAGAAAAAGAGGCTGCTTTTTAAAGGCAGCCTCTTAATTAAGATATTAAAGTATTTTATTACTGTAATTTGAAAGTTACAGGCACTGTATATTTCACACGTACAGCTTTACCACGCTGTTTGCCAGGTTTCCATTTCGGCATGGTCTTGATTACACGGAGTGCTTCCTTATCCAAGTAGGGGTCTACACTACGCACAACCACCGGGTCAACGATAGAACCGTCCTTATTAACGACAAACTGAACGATAACCTTACCTTGCACACCGTTTTCCTGAGAAATAGTGGGGTATTTAATATTCTTACCCAAGAACTTCAAACATTCAGCCATACCTCCGGGGAATTCAGGCATTTCCTCTACAACTTGGAATATCTGCTGTTCTTCAGGTTCTTCTTCTTCCACTTCTACCGGAACATATTTAACTTCCACAGCCTGACCTGTTTCTTCAGAAGCCTGAATGGCAGTTTCTTCTACTTTAGCATCGTTTTCAACGATCTGAAGCACTTCTTCTACCTTAGGAGCTTCGGGAGGAGGAGGAGCTTGTTTTTGTTCCTGTTCCGTAATAGGGATAATTTCTTCTTCAAATACGACATCGGTTATACCTGTTTCCGTAGTCACTTGCTTGTCGCGATCAGTCCATTCGAAAGCTACAAACATGAGAGCAAGGATAAACACATAACCGATAAGCAGCCAGGTACTCTTTTTACCTTCGAGATCTGCTTTAGGCGATTTTTTAACTTCCATAAATTGTGTTTTAAAATTAAGTGTTTCTCACTGAGGGCAAATGTAACACAAATCTTTTAAATAAAAAGTATTTTCATATGAAAAATATGCTAATTCATTTTATTTTCATCCGATTTCATAGACATACACCCAACTTTTATCTATCTTTGAAGCGTTTTTAGTAGTCACCTATACATTAATTATATATGAAAAAAATAACTATTGCCATTGACGGTTATTCATCATGTGGAAAAAGCACGATGGCCAAAGACTTGGCACGTGAAATAGGATACATTTATATTGATAGCGGCGCCATGTATCGTGCTGTTACATTATATAGCCTGCAGAAAGGGTTCTTTACGGAAAGAGGCATCGACACCGAAGCGTTAAAAACAGCGATGCCCGATATACATATTTCATTCCGGTTAAATCCGGAGACACAACGCCCCATGACTTTCCTGAACGATACAAATGTAGAGGATGCCATCCGCAGCATGGAAGTTTCCTCTCATGTAAGCCCTATCGCCACCTTGGGTTTTGTACGTGAGGCTTTGGTGAAACAACAACAGGAAATGGGAAAGGCCAAAGGAATTGTCATGGACGGAAGGGACATTGGAACCGTTGTTTTCCCCGATGCCGAACTGAAAATATTTGTAACCGCCTCGGCTGCCATACGTGCACAGCGCCGTTATGATGAATTAAGAAGTAAAGGGCAAGAGGCCTCTTATGAAAAAATTCTGGAAAATGTGGAAGAGCGTGACCGTATAGACCAAACCCGTGAAGTCAGCCCGTTACGGCAAGCGGATGACGCTATCTTGTTGGACAACAGCCACATGAGCATTGCCGAACAGAAAAAGTGGCTGACCGAAAAATTTCAAGCAGCGATAAATGGTTAACATAGAGATAGACGAAGGATCTGGGTTCTGCTTCGGAGTCACCACAGCTATCCGTAAAGCAGAAGAAGAACTGGCAAAAGGAAACACTCTTTATTGTCTGGGAGACATTGTACACAACGGACAGGAATGTGAACGCCTAAAAAAAATGGGGCTTATCACAATAAACCACGAAGAGTTTGCCCAATTACACGATGCCAAAGTACTGTTGCGCGCACATGGAGAACCTCCTGAAACATACGCTATAGCCCGTACCAACAACATCGAGATCATTGACGCCACCTGTCCGGTAGTATTACGCCTCCAAAAGCGCATCAAACAGGAGTATGATAATGTTCCGGCAAGTCAAGACACACAAATCGTGATTTATGGCAAGAACGGTCATGCCGAAGTACTGGGGCTGGTAGGTCAAACTCATGGAAAAGCAATTGTCATAGAAACACCTGCTGAAGCTGCTCATCTGGACTTCACCAAAGACATACGCTTGTACTCCCAGACAACCAAGTCTTTGGAAGAATTCTGGCAAATCATAGAATATATCAAGGAGCATATCTCACCCGATGCCACTTTTGAATATTACGACACAATCTGCCGGCAAGTGGCCAACCGGATGCCTAACATCCGCAAATTTGCAGCAGCGCATGATCTGATCTTTTTTGTCTGCGGACGAAAAAGCTCAAACGGAAAGATCTTATATCAAGAATGCAAAAAGATCAATCCGAATTCATACCTCATTGACCAGCCGGAAGAAATAGACCGGAACTTGCTCGAGGACGTCCGTTCCATCGGCATTTGTGGAGCGACTTCCACCCCCAAATGGTTGATGGAAGAATGTAAAAAAGCAATCTTAAACGAAAAATAGACCAATAAAAAATAGAAAATTATCGTTGTCCAACTGATAATTTGTTAACTTTGCGACATAAAAATATTAAAATGGGTATTTATGGGAACGATTAAAAGTATTGGTATTTTAACCTCTGGAGGAGATGCTCCGGGAATGAATGCTGCCATTCGTGCAGTCACACGTTCTGCCATCTATAACGGCTTGAAAGTATATGGCATTTATAGAGGTTACAAAGGATTGGTAACAGATGAAATTCAGGAATTCAAAAGCCAAAATGTTAGCAACATCATACAAATGGGAGGTACCATTCTGAAAACCGCCCGTTGCAAAGAATTCACGACACCCGAAGGACGGGCACAAGCTTACGAAAATATGAAAAAGCACGAGATTGATGCTTTGGTCATTATCGGCGGTGACGGTTCGTTGACCGGTGCACGTATCTTTGCTCAGGAATTTGATGTGCCTTGTATCGGTCTGCCCGGAACGATTGACAACGACCTGTATGGAACCGACACCACCATCGGCTATGATACAGCTTTGAACACAATTTTGGATGCAGTAGATAAAATCCGTGATACGGCAACTTCTCACGAACGCTTATTTTTTGTTGAAGTGATGGGACGTGATGCAGGTTTCCTGGCATTGAACGGCGCTATTGCCGCAGGTGCAGAAGCAGCTATTATTCCGGAATTCAGCACAGAAGTTGACCAATTGGAAGAATTCATCGAACATGGTTTCCGCAAATCCAAGAGCAGTAGCATCGTATTAGTAGCCGAAAGCGAACTGACCGGGGGTGCAATGCACTATGCCGAACGTGTGAAGAACGAATATCCGCAATACGATGTGCGTGTAACGATATTAGGACATTTACAACGTGGCGGACGCCCCACAGCGCATGACCGAATCATTGCCAGCCGTATGGGAGTGGCCAGCATCCAAGCACTATTGGAAGGACAACGTAATGTAATGATTGGTATTGATGATGATAAGATTGTTTATGTACCTTTCGCTAAAGCTATAAAGAACGACAAGCCTATAGACAGAGAATTGGTGAATGTACTTCACGAACTTTCTATCTAATTTCATCCACCACAGACAATAAAAAAAACGCAGATTTAATGAATAATCATAATCTGCGTTTTTTGTTTTGCCTGTTGGCAGCAAAACCTTATTTCAAGGTTGAGAAATAAGCATCCAATAACTTTTTGGCAGCAACAAACGAAGTCAGTTTGCCATTCAGCACCTCTTCCTCTTTTGCAGCCAACATAGAAATTATCTTTTCATTATTATAGAAACTATCACGCAAATGCTCGTTGATAGACTCATACATCCAATACTTGGCCTGTTCATTTCTGCGATATTCAAAATAACCATTCGCTTTCACAAAAGCGAAGTATTCATAGATCATATCCCAGATTTCTTTAATTCCAATACCATAAAAGCCGGAATACGTCATTACTTTAGGACTCCAGCCCGAATCAGGAGCAGGAAACAAATGTAAAGCATTGCGGAAATGACTGGCAGCCAGTTTTGCTTTCTCAATATTGCTGCCGTCGGCTTTATTGATAACAATTCCATCCGCCATTTCCATGATACCTCTCTTAATCCCCTGCAATTCATCACCAGTACCGGCCAGTTGGATCAGCAAAAAGAAATCCACCATAGAATGCACTGCCGTTTCGCTCTGCCCTACTCCAACCGTTTCAACAAAAATCTTATCAAAGCCCGCCGCCTCACAAAGTATGATCGTTTCACGAGTCTTACGAGCTACCCCTCCCAACGAACCTGCCGACGGACTAGGCCGTATAAAAGACTTCGGATGGACGGATAGTTTCTCCATGCGGGTCTTATCTCCCAAAATACTGCCTTTAGAACGCTCACTACTGGGATCAATAGCTAAAACAGCTAATTTTCCTCCCTTCTCAAGCACATGCAATCCAAATACATCAATAGATGTACTCTTGCCGGCACCGGGCACACCACTGATACCGATTCGCATAGAATTTCCGGAATAAGGCAAACACTTCTCTATCACTTCCTGGGCAATAGCCTGATGTTCCGGTTTTACACTCTCCACCAAAGTAACCGCCTGACTCAATACGGTCACATCACCTTTTACGATGCCTTCTACATATTCACCTACGGAAAACTCACGACGACGAGGTTTTTTACGTAGTTTCAAATAAGGATTCACAATAGATGGTTGCTCAATACCTTTGTTCACTGTCAATCCTTTATATTCTTCACTATTTTCAGGATGTTCCATAGCTATTTTTTTGAGGTTACTTTTACTTTTATAATTATCTTCGGATTGTTAGGATCATTGGTTATCATCAAGACACGCGGAGTACCCTTTACTTTCTTCAAATTTTGACCGAAAGCAGTAATCTTCAACTTGGTAGACGCACCCGGTTTCAAGACACGTTTCTTCAACTGGACCCCCAAAGCAGAATTAAACACCTGCAAATCAAGAATTTCCAGATTAGATTTTCCTACATTCTTAACAATAATCGTATGTGCTTTCTTTTCATCGCTTTTCAGTTCTCCCATCTGCAACTCTTTGGCAGAAAGATGAATGGCAGGCGGATTCAAGCGTTCCTGCTGGCTGATATGCGAGAAATCCGGCAATAATATGGCAGAAACCGGAATTTCATTTTCCTCTCCTACCTTATCTCCCGGAAAACGGGATAAATAAACAGAAGCTGTTGTCAAGCCCAATTTAGGCAGCTTATCCGTATCAAGAGTGATCTTGATTTTACCCGTACGTCCCCTTCCTAATTTTTCCGGAGTTGCAACAGCACTGAGGTAAGGAGGCAAATGCATCAGCACAGGGGTATATAGTTTATCTGACGTATTGGCAACCAACAATTCCATAGTCGGTTTATCACCTTTATTGGCATCCTCAAACTCTATTTCTTCCTTATCCAGACGAATAGCGCCAATTTGAAAAGGATGTGTGAAAGTGTAATTCTTAGGATCGGCTGTTACCTCTCCCCGGATAGCCAGATAGATAGGTTTATTCGAGGCATTGCAATAAATGCCTACGCTCTTCTGAAAACGTCCGATGGCTTTGGCGTCAAAAGTAGAACTGACAATCCCGGTCTTTCCCGGTGCAATCGGTTCTTTGGTCCAATCAGCAACCGTGCAGCCACAAGACGTTGTCACATTAGATATCACTAAAGGTTTATCTCCTTTATTAGTGATTTTAAAGGTTGCCGTCACCGGATTTTTCCATAAAATAGTTCCAAATTCATGCGTTGTCTTATCAAATAATGCTTTGGGTTGTGCCTGTACTCCCAAAGTCACTCCCATTAACAAACTTACTATCAGTATAATATGTTTCATACAATTATTTTATGCTTTTTAGATAGCAAAGATAGACAAAAAACATCCTTTACCCATTTTTTCAGCCTATAATTTATTTTATCTTATGAATAACCTTTATCTTTGTCCCGCATTAAAAATCAGATAAATTATGAAAATAGTAAAACATTACTGGTTCGTTGCCATTGCATTGATTACAATGATAAGTTTTTCTTCATGTGAAAGCGATGAGGAAAGAGGATTTGACATTTCAGGATTATACGGTAAGACTTGGTGGGGCGATATGGGATTTGAAGACCGATATGGAGAACCTCTTTACAGTTACATCACATTCACCTCAGGTGCTTTCACAGATCATGGTGTAGGTACGGAAGAGCGCTGTTACTATAATGATGAACTTTATAGGGTATATAAGTTTGACTGGGAAATTCAAAACGGTTGGTTGTATTATATTATTCAGATGGTTATACATTTATAATTGAATATCCATCCGTTTCAGGCCGCTATTTTTATGGCACGGCTGAAGATGGTTTTGAAATAAGACTAGAATGGGTGGACGGCAGAAGCATAAGAAAAAAGTAAGTTAGCAAGCTAACTTACTTTTTATGAAATCACACAATTAATTCCAGACATCCCGTGTCTTTATTCCACCATCACCCGATATCCTCCCGTATGCCCTCCGAATTCCGGAGCATAAGCAGACTGAACAGTTGCAATTCCAGCCTGATATTCTCCTGTCCGGTTCACATACACCTGATACTCTATGACATAAGTTCCTTTTCTCATCTGATCGATAAAGAACTGAGTCGAAGCATCTTTGGTAGCCTGATAATATCCCAGCCCGTTGCTCCAACGGAATCCCGAAACTGCCTGTAACGGTTCCATACAAGCTGCACGGTCATCTTTGATCTGAACAAAATCCATATCACGGTCAGCCTTTACAGTCAGGCGAACGGTAATCCTATCGCCAACCTTCAATGGAGCTGATTCATTCAAAGCCTCATCTCCTTTATATAATTGACGGCTGACAGACAATCCGTTTCCCTGCTCACCTATTTGATCCATACTTTCCAGATATTGGGCATAAACGGCTCCCCAACCCATTCCGGCTCCTTCTTTATCCACCCTTACTTTCTTGATATTCATCACATCACCGGACACCGTCTTCTTGATATAACCGATGGCATCATCTGCCGGAGTCCGGATCACTTCTTTACCTAAAGTAATCTCTACTCCTCCTGTATTTGCCAATAAATCCGAAGCTCCTGTAGCCATCAATGCATACACCGCATCAGCCGTGGCAATCGGCGTTTCCCAAGTCTGTGTCTGTTTCTGCTTCAACAGCCAGCGTTTCATTTCATCGATCGCTTTCGTATCTTTTGTTATACGCTGTATAGCTTCCATAGCAGCCACTTCAGTCGGAATTTTATAACTGAACCATGAATATCGGGCTTTAGGAGTATCAAAGTAACGTCCCATTTCATCCGTCACAACAGAATACTCCATCAATGACTGCATAAACAGCCTGGCTTCTGCCACCTTACCGGCCTGCTGCAAGATGATAGCTCCCAACGCCTTTCCATAAATCGTCAGTTCTTTTCCCTCACCGGACAACTTGTCTATGAAATACCGGTTCACCTTTTCATCAACCGGAGCCTTGCCATCCAAAGCACAGATATACAAATACCTGAGAACCTGCTCTGACGGACGGATACCGACAGCCCCTTTCTTTTCAGCTTCTTTCATGGACTTATACTCTTCGGCTGCCTGCTTGCCTAAATACTCGAACCCTTTTTGAATCATAGGCTGCATCCGGCTGTCAGCATCCTGATGAGTCAATGCATTCAGCCGGACCAGCATTTCCATTACCTGAGTAGTTACATAGCGGCTGCCTTGCATACCTTTATACCAACTCCATGCGCCATCGGCATTTTGCAATTCTCCCAGTTTTTCTACAGAAACAGCCAGTTGGCTATTCATTGTATTCAGGTCAAACAAAGTGGCGATACGCTGTTTTTGTTCGGCTTCATTGGTAGCTTCTGCCAGCCAGGGAGTTTCAGCCAGCAGGATATTTTTCAGTTCCTGATTCTTTTGCAGATTGCTCATAAAAGTTTCCTTCGTGCCACCTTGAGCCTTCCAGCTATCAAAGACTTGCTTGATACGGGGATTTTCTTTAACTATATATGCAGCCAATGAATGGGCATAATAAGCGGTAGCCCAGGAAAGAGCATCTTCATTCTGAGGATGAGCCACTACAGGCAAAGCCTGCACGGCATACCAAGCCGGATGGGCAGTAAATTCTACGGTCAACCGTTGTTCGGAAGCCGTTTTGCTATGCTTGTTAAACAGGTTTTCCAAAGAGAAAGTATGCGCACCTTCCCCATTCACGTTCAGAGGAACGGTTTCCGTCACCCACTGTTTGTCTGTCAGAACGGGGATGTAACGCTGTTCTCCATCACTGAAGGTATCTCCATCCGCTACCATCCGGCATGCCATTACCGCATATTTGTCACTCACTTCAAAAGTAAAGTTCACATGCCCGGTTTCTCCTCCCTTCACATCAAACTTCTGTTTTTGTGAATAGAATACCTTTTCTGTTTCCGGATTGAACAATTCCATGCGGACAATCCCTTTCACTCCCTTGTCCGACAGGTTCATCAGTGAAGCGGCAATATTCGCTTTATCTCCCACGCGGACAAAGCGGGGCATATTAGGCTGAAGCATAAACTCCTTGCTGGCAGTAGCGGTAGCTTCTATCTTTCCATAATCCACATTCCGGGTATGTGCCAAGCCCATAAACTTCCATCGGGTAAGGCTTTCGGGCAGTACAAAGGAAATACTGACTTCACCTTTTTCATTGGTGCGGAGCTGTGGATAAAAGAATGCCGTTTCCGCAAAGTTTTCACGTATCTGTATATCACCCGTTTCTGCCAGTTCTTCAGAACTGCCCATTTCTACCTTTTCCTGTGCAGACGTTTCTACCATTTCTTCCTGGAGCACCATATCAGTAACAGCCTCCTGGTTCATCACAGCATTTGCGGCACTCCTGCCTCTTATCTTCAAAGCTCCTGCAAGAGTGGCACGAGGACTGCCTCCGTAACCTACCACCATAGCCTCCATTCTTCCTGTAGATGGAATGATCAATTCACTATATTCCAAAGGAACCGCACGGAGCCTCTTCAACGGGAAATCAACATACAAATAAGCATTCCGCATATAGGATGTATTCCAATAAGTCAAAGGAACCACATAATGAAAGTCCACTCCAAAGTCCAACTTATGTGCACTATAGATTTTATCCAGAGAAGCATCATACATAGTAGCCAGCATTTCAGCCTCAGCCGGGCTTCCATCCGGATAAAGTACCGTCAGTTTCCATTCCTCTTGCTGTCCAGGACGGAGTTTGTCACGGAACGTAGTCCATTTCAGCTGCAACTTCTTTTCAGGGGCCGGTTTCATAATCCGTGCATTATGACTGTAAAGTCTGCCATCTTTCACAAATGCCATACTTACCAGAATGCCGTCACCATATTCCTTCTTATAAGGGAAGCGGAAACTGACCACCGAGTCCGAAAGCTCTATACGTTTGCTTTCCAAGCGCTTATTTCCTGCAAATACATCATAAAGCAGATAGACATTCTTTTCGCTGCTACCTATATATACAGTCGCCGGAGATGCTGCATCAAATTCCAGACCATCCTGATAGAACCAATCCGTTATCACGAAAGGCGGACGCTTGTCGTTCAATGAAAACAGAAGGAAATTCTTAGATGCCGTACACTCTCTGCCCTGCGTATCCTTAGCCGAGAGCTTCAAACGATAATTGCCGGAAGGCAGGGCATAAATAGCCTCAGGAACAAAACTCTTGTTGGCTTCCACCGTACCGGTCAATACCTTTCTGCCTTCTTTTTCCTGACCGTCTTTCTGCTCCTCCATCTCGACTACCTGATAAGTAACCGGAGTATCTACCGGCTCACCCGAAAGATTCATGGCTGTCAGTTTTATTTCCAGCTTCTTTTCTTTCACCAAATTATCGGGCAGATTATCCATATTCAGCACCATTGAAGTACTTCCTAAAGGCAATGACAAATTAGCTTGCTGTGTCTCACCTGCACCATCCGTCACATCCGCCTGTATGTTGTACGTATAATACCACAACGGAGATTCTCTCCTGTCCGAGTCTATTTCAAAATGCACCGGAACGCTGAACTTACCATCCGCATCGGTCATTGCCTCTCCCTCCCAACGGGCTGAACCTCTGCCCATAAACCGCCAGACCCAGGCATAGGAACGAGATATATTATAGTGTACCCTGGCATTCTGCACAGGCGCACCGGCAAAAGTCTTTGCCATACCCACCACTTCTATAGAGTCACCCACTTGATACTCCACTTTCACGGGCTCAAACGTGACATCAAAGGTGGGACGTTTATATTCTTCTACCTTAAAACTGACAGAAGTATCGGCCGCACGCAAGCTAAAATAACCGGTCAGGCAAGGAGAGGGCAAAACAAACTGTCCGCTGAACGAGCCAAAACCATTCGTCCGTACTTCCACTTTTCCTGTTTCATTATTATTCGCATCATATAGGGATACCGTATATTTTTTATCCGCAAGCACACGCGTAGAATCCTTTTCCATTTCATAAGCCAAGCCGGATACATATACGGTTTGACCGGGACGGTAAATGGAGCGGTCGGTAAATAATTGCAAAACTTCTTTCCTCTTGCTCTCTTTATAGTAATAATCGTTTTTCCAAAGATTCAAGATGGGCATCGCATTATCAGCCGCCGTATGTGCATTATACCAGTATTTGTTACTATTCAGGAAATCCAGTTTCAAAGTACCCTGTTTATCCGCCTGGTAGGTCTGTTGGGGAGAATAACCTCCTCCCTTCTCCGTATAAATGGTTACTTCCGCCTCAGAAACAGGCTGTCCGCTCACTGCATCTACCACCACCAGTTCCAACGTACCATCCGGCAGAGGACGATAAATGGTCTTTAAAGCGGTGACATTCATTAATGTTCCGTCCGAAACGCCCTTCTTCCCATCGGGCACTGCCTTTAAGAAATAAATTCCCGCTTGAGGAGCCTGTATGGTCAGGGTGGTATCGACATTCAAATAATCTGTAGTAGGTTTCAAAGAAAAATGCTCCTCGCGTTGCAAACGGGCATATTTACTTTCAAAATGGGTGGTTCTGTTCTGCAATACGGCAGAGGTTACGGGTAAATTCACCTTATATAACTGCAAGGTGATGCCGGTAAGGTTTTTATAATTTACTTTCACCGACTGCTGTTCACCCGGATAGGCCGTAGCTATTTCCAGTGAAAGGCTTGCATTCAGAATTTCCTTTTCTATATTCTTCAGTTGGTTGATACCTTCGTAACGGGGGTATCCGGCTATTCCTTCACGAACTATCCGCAAGCGCTCTACCTGATTATTTTGATACTGTAGAAATTGTGCCAAAGCCAGATAAGCTTCAGGGACTGTTTTCACAGCCGGATAAGTATGAATCCACTTCCGAAGTTCCTGTTGGCATACGTCATTCGAGAAGTTTCCGGAAAAATTGCGGTACAGGTAATTCAATGCATCTATCCCGGTCAGCAACCAGCCCTCACGCTCCGTTTCCGTATCATATGCTTTCAGCAAGGACTGATAAGTCTGCATGACAGCTGCCGTCAGGTCACAATCAGAGACGGGAACAAACTGATAAGTAACAAACTGATCCATATCCGTCATATCCACAGACAGACTGTTTGTCTGATTTGCTTTAGCAGCCGCCTGCCACCTGTACTGCTGCATGATTTGTATGGCACGACGTGCCAGCAGGTTGTACAGATTATCACGAAAATACCGTTTACTAGCCTCTCCCACTCTCACCATAGGTCTCAATTTCTCGACCGGGATAAGTAATAACCGGTCTTTATCCTTGAGAGAGGCCTGCAAATAACCCAATCCTTTTTTTACGTCGGCAGGCATGGTCATTTCACCCAGAATAGAATACAATATAGCTTTGTCTTCCATACTGCCGGTTTGGGAAGCCCATTGTTCCAAACCATTCATATCTACCTTCAAGCTATCGGGAGTTAAAAGGGAACGGTACTGCATGGCAGTGAGATAGGCTTTCATCATTTGCGGTACATTCTGTTCCGCTTTTGCTTTATCGTAGATTTTCATTGCTTCGGAAATAACCGACTTGGGCAGATCCTTTCGTTCCAATACTTCCAGTTCTTTCCACAAATTGTCATAGGTTTGTGCCTGCATAGGAGCAAATACGCTCATTACCAGTAACACTATCAAAGATAAATAACGAATTTTCATATCTACAATCTTTTAGTTCGTACTAAGTCTTCTTTAACAAAGAAACGAAATAGATGTTTAAAGACTGCATACGTTTTAATTAAAATAACTAAAAGGTAGGGAAATAGGTTCATTGGAGGGTTATCAATGGGTAGCCATACCACTCACGAAACTTCATACCATAGCTTTGAAACAAGTCCTTTTCTTGAAGAAATGTCAACTTCAAAGCCTTGTCTGTCAGTTCTTTTGAACCGGAGAAAGCTCCGAATGTCAAGAGTTTATACTTTCTAAAATATCTTTCAGCCTCTTCGTTTTCCCCTCTCTCTCTTCTAATTTTCCCCAGCAGACACCAAGGAATAGAAAGATTGGGTACCTCTGCCACTGCTTGAGACAACCAATATTCAGCCTCATCCGTTCTTCCCAAGAAGTAGGTAATAAAACCGTATCTCGCGAAATCGGAAGGCATATCCGTATCCTGTGGATGATGCAACAATAATTCTCCGACAAGAGAATGATAAAAACAGGAATCTGTTTTTTCTAACATCCGGACATCTTCCATTCCAAGTATGCGTGGCGACAGTAAAACTGCCTCTTTCAAATGTTCTTTCGCTTCTACCTGCTGCCCTTGGCTGTAAAGCAGTCTGTATAATTTATATCTGTAAAGCACATTCCGAGGATAGCACCCAGCAAGTTCCTGCACAGCTGCAAGAGCCTGTTTATCTTTTCCTCCCAGCAAGTCCAGTTCTGCCAGCAAATAACCGATATGTACATCTTCCGGCTGTCTCCTTTGTGCTTCGGACAAGAGTTCTCCGGCCTGCTGCAGATATTCTTCCCGTGAAGTGTCCTTGAAACGGTTCATATACATAATTCCCTCATTAATAAGACCGGGAACCGTCTTACCCGCCTCTTCCAACAGGCGGCCAGCCTCCTCATATTCTCCTTTTTGCAGACAGAGAACCGCTTTCTCATTCTTTTCCGTATTGACTAAATGGCGGATTATAAAGCACTCAATAGCGGCAGAGCACAGACAACAAACCACCATGGCGGCATAGTTTATTCTGTTTTTCCCTGAAGCATCTTCCCACCGTAGCGACAGTCCATCCCCCTGTTGAATATAAACCAACAGTACACAAGCCAGCAGAACACTTATAGGGGCAGACAACAAAGTGCTCAGTGTCATTTCTTTCAGGGCAAGAGTCCACAAAGCACATCCGGCTATGACACATACCTTGTTTCTTCGAGCTTTCCATAATTGTACGACTATACAAGCCAACAGCCAAACGGACAACCCTAACCCAATAACCCCTTTCTCTATCAGCATCTGCACCACCCAGTTAGGAGCAAAAGTTGTATAAGCCTGTGTTGTATCCTGATTCAACTCCTTGTCCATAGCCAGTGTATAATTCCCCGTTCCTGCGCCAAACCAAAGATGAAGCGGAAAGACATTCAAAGCCGAACATGTGGCATTCATACGTCCCTGCGTACTTTGACGCTGAGAGGCCGTCTTGTTCATGCTCAGTGTAGTCATCACCTCTTTGGAACAAAACAAGCTGACCGTACCTACACTCAACAGTACGACAACCAACAACTTCCATTTCTCTTTTATCGGCTGAAGAACGCCCAATAGTAAAAGAATAAGAATTCCAGAAGCCATAAAAGCCCCCCGTGAAAAGGAAAGCCATGTAGCGACCCATGACAAGGTCAGCAGGACGTAAGTCAGCCACCTGACGCCAGTATTACCCGACCGATGAAACACCAATGACAATCCGGCAAAACCAAGCAACACAGTAGTCCATTCATTCGTATTATGCCCCAAAGGCAGAAAAAGAAAGCGGAAAGAATAAGTGTCCTCAAATCCAGCATCCAAAACAGAACGACGGAAAATGAAGAAAGACAGCAGGGACAGCAAGAGTGCCACCCCCATGACTATACAAATACTCTGCTTCAGAAGACGCACACTCTTAGGGTATTCCATTACTTGCCTCAACAACAGGTACGCAAAATAGAGAGCAGTGGAATTTCGAACAACACGAACAGAAGCAAAAGTATTAATCGAAGTAAAACAAAGTATTATATCATATACCCACAACAGAAATACAATCCTGTCTATTCCAGTTCTGTTCAGAAAAGCAAAAGTCTTCGCCCAAATAATACACGCTAAAAGCAATATAAGCTTCAATCCGTAAGGGTCATTCACAAAAAACAACATCATACCTATCACTGCAACAATCACAAGAACAATGATATTGCTGCGCACAATCAACTTATTTTCGTTTGGCATACTTTAACAATGGACGGATCAAGTTAACAGCCATAATCCCTATCAATGCCAGAAACAGCATCTGCATCCCGATGTTGCGCAACAGAACAAACGGCGGAGTTACATTATTGGAAAGATACAATATGAGCTGTTCCATTTCATCCGGAAACGACAGGACAAAGCGGTAGAGAAAACGTGGTATGATATAAAAAAAGTAGTACCCCATAAACAGATTAACCAATATGGAATAGACCAGCAGGCAATATTTCTCCAGACCGTTTATCTGCAACAGATAGGGAGTAGTCTTCACCGGCTGCTTGCGTATCCGCCTGAGCAGATACCCCACCAATTCCTTAGAGCGTTTTCTCAGGTTGGGCACACCCTACAAATCGGAAGCTATCCAGTAGCCATCAAATTTGAAAAAAGGATTAAGTGTCATCAGGAATCCGAAATTCATAGTCAGTATCAGATACCTCAGAATATCATTGTACGTCAAGAAGAATGCCACCAACAACCCCAACAGACAATAACTTTGGAAGTATACGCCTGCCAGATTAACCACACAGCGCTAGCTACGTTTTAATTGCCATACTTCGGTAACATCCGTATAAAGTACAGGAATGTTCAGATACAGTCCGAAACCAATCCCTCCATGCTTGATGCCATAATATTTGCAGGCAGAAGCATGGCCTAACTCATGAAAAAGAGAAGATCCCAACATAAACACCAATAATCCCAGTATACTATAAACATTTACGTGACTGCTGAATTACAACAAATTTTCTGTAGTAATCATGAAAAAGATATCCACCAAAAATCCTATTAACATAACAGTTATCATGTATTGCTTTTTGAATAATAAACGAAAAGCATCAGAAAATTTATCGATAAGAGAGATTGGGAATAGCTCTCTTTCATAAAGGAATGTCTTGTTTTTCTTTTCTCCTCTATTCTTTATTAATATGGGATGTATATATTGTTCTATAACATTCTCGATTTGTTCCGTTGTATATCTCCCCTTCTTTTGTTTCACAAAGGAAGATATACATTCTTTTTCCTCGCTGTACTTCTGTAGCATTAACACTAGCTCTGCAACAGAATAGCTAGTTTCATAATACAGTCCATTACATTGTAATAAATATCGGTTATCAACTGTTGATGTAGCCAACTTCTGAACGCTTATCTGTTGGTATTTATTTTCCATTGAGTGAATCATTTACTTTTAAAATACCTGAATGTTTTCCGTTTTCCATCTCCACTTCTTTAAACTGATGCTTTTTCCCCATATTAAATCTATAATTGATATTAATGTAAAAAATATGATTTAAAACACCCGGTTGGTAATTACAAGTAACTTTGCTATATCTATCATTATAGTATTCACTTTTTATAGCACAACTGAAAGGATTTTGTGTACCGGCTTCAAAATGCCAGCAGTTCAAAGTATAACCGACATTGATCTTTAATGAAACAGGTACAGTAAACACACTCCCCCTTGCCACGTAAGAAACGGGAGTAGTAAGCTCCGCAGATGCCATCATATTTTTATGAGTAAAAAGGAATTTAGTCTGAACTATAAAGTTTTCTTTTCTTATCTTTCTCCAATCATACTCTGTATCACAACCGTATTCTGCTGTAACCATCCATTTCAATTTATCCGGAATCAACTTAAATTGGGCTTCCACATCAGAGATTATTTGAATATGATTTCCTCCATTCAAATAATTATGAACAAACAATTCTCGTTCAGGATCATAATCCACTTGTTCGTATATTCTCTTTCCATCTTGGCGGTATTTAAAGAAATAAGATAACGCCCCCCATTGAAAGCCTTTGGTATAAGTCAAAGAAGCGTCCCAAGAATAACTGGTCTTCAAATTCGGATTGCCTTTGAGTATTTGATAACGGTCTATTATTTGTTCCGTATTATTTTGATAACGCATTTCGGGATCAAAAATTCCTGAACCGAACTGGATATTAACTGTATTTTGCTTGGGTAAATACAAATTTAAAAAAGTAGAAGGTGCAAAATAATGTTTGAATAACGAATTCTCTCCGTTATCAATAGCCACCAACTTATCCGCCCATTGCAAAGTAATAGAAGCTACTTTCTTAATACGGACATTATACCCGGCCATGATATTAGTTTGCTCGTCCTTTAGCTTGCTTTTTGTTGCTTGGTCTTGGTAATAGTATGTATTGTCTGTTTGTTTACGGCTATAGTTTATATCAAGAAATACGCTATGTTGTTTAATGGTCTTTACATAAAGCAATGTAGGATTAAGATAATAGAAGTGTTCACGTGTATCCGACAAAAAAGAATTAGCTGATGACACATTAAGGCTCTGATAAAATCTATTGTATGCATTTTTATTATAACTGCCAAAAAGTTTAACCCGAAGGATTTGCATGTGTTTCATCCTCCTGTTATAACTTATTTGAAAAGCAGACAGAGCATCTTCCGAGCGTGTCTTTTCTGTTACAGATTCATCTACAGAATGGTTGCTATACAGTTCTGTCTTTTTATGATTATTTTTACTATTCCCTTTTTCCAGTTTAGCACTAATAGCCAGTTGGTTATTAGCGTCTTGAAACAGATAAGACAACGTAGTATTGAATGTATTTCCATGAATTGGCGAAGGAAGTGTTCGGGTAGTTCTCACGACCACTTCATCAGGAAAGCCAAACCGTATGTCAGTTTCTTCTCCTCTGTCAGGAGTATAATGGTCATAATTTCCATTCACATAAAATGAGAACTCTGATTTTTTATGATACACTTTGGCACTGACACCGCCATTACCTTTCACGTAGTTTAAACGTTGGTTAAGATTACCCACTATTGTAGCTCCATAGTTGTGCACTGTTAAAATATAATCTATTACCGATGTAGCAGCAGGATGTTCAGGATGATGGCTTTCATAGAAATCAACCCGGAGAATATCTTTAGGATCCAATGTTTTAATTTCATCCATACTCGCTTCTCGTCCGTTGATACACAATAAGGTATTTCCTTGCCGCGTACTGACAGTCTTATTGAAAGGGTCTACATTCAGATTTGGAATCATCAGGACAGATAAGGCCGAATAGCCGTCATAAGCATGATGTTTTTGACTTTTTGATGGAAAAACCATTAATTTATTATCTTTCCTCACTGCTTGGTTTGCAGTAACAGCTACCTCATCCAATAGCTGAGAAGCCGATTTCAATATAATATCACCTACGTTTACATCATCAGCCAGCTGTAGGTTCATTTCATAACTTTGATATCCTATATAAGTTATCAACAACTTGCACTGTTGATTACTTACAGCTTGTTTGATAATAAATTTTCCGTCTGTTCCACTTATAGTTCCTCCCAAAAAACTTTTATTCTCACCATAACATTGAATCGCTGCTGAGGATATCAATTCATTATGTTCATCAAGAATCCGTCCTTGAATTCTAATAGTTTGCGCATGTATGCAATTGGTAATCATACATATTAAAAAGACGCTGATAAATCGTAACATATTTTTTTGAGGTTAGTTATTTATAATACAGATTAGACGAAAGTTAGATTATAAAGGTTACAATTAATTTCTTCCCACTATTTCATATTCCGGCTGCTTTATTTGATACACGGAATCTATAAAAGTATAGTATTCATCAATCACATTGCCAGTCAGATAGTATTTATCTGCCATATTCTCTATCAAGAACAGAGCCGCTTTCAACTTCAACGAGTCACCACTATCCTGATAATGCCGAATCACTTGGAAAAGCTCTTTCCTGTTACCTCCGGCTTTCGACAGTGCTTCCTCCACTCCCATGTTTGCCATTTGCATCTTGCAACCGCTTAAAGACAGAACGATGAATAATATGTATAATACCCTATTCATTGCCTACTCTTTAATCGACACGAAAATATCCTATCACATAATTCGTTCCCTGCATCACTGTAATATAATAACCACCTGACGGAAGCATATCAACCGGTATTACATATTCCATATCGACCGTTACATTAGCCAACTCCAAACAGACTTGTCGTCTATCCTCAGTTGTTATGGCAATGGACAAGTTTTCCAATACCTCATCAGACAGGATGAGAAGTATATTTCCTTCTTTCAGTAAGGTAGGAGATGAAGACAAAGAACGCACACCAAGTGTATCTTCCCAATTCTTATTTACTGGTATCTTTTCAGCATAAGTCCCCGTACTAAACAGCATAAACTCACTATTAATCTTTTCACTTTCATCATTGCATTATCACTTAAATTTGATGATGCAAAGCTAGATAAAAAGATTAAAAGAGGTTCAAAAAATGATTTGACAGAGATTTGACAATTTACTAAACACCTATAAATCAGCAATTAGTTTATCCAGATCTTCTCCTGTACCTTCTCGACCCGAAATCTTTTTATAAAGCCGTTTACGGGCTTGGGAAATGGCAGAAGGAGTACATATCAAGATACGAGTCATGCTCATGCAGTTTAAAGACAACTTGATGAGGTAGCAGATATAGAGTTCCCTTTGCGACAGTTTGGAACAAAGTTCATACAGACGGTCAGTGAATTGAGGATAGGCAATATCAATAGCCGTGCGAAGCGCATCCCAATCCTCTTCCTGCACTTTCAGTTCCTCCTGCTCTGCTTGATGAAAGAAAGCATAGACATCAGACCGACGGAAAGCATCTTCCAGTAACTCCCGGTTGGAAAGCAAAGCGGCACTTTGATGCCCGGAAGTTTCCAACACCTTCCGCTGAGAGAGCAACAGCTCCTGCCGGAGCGTGTCATTCTGTTTAGCCGCTTCCACCAATTGCCTTTCCACTTCCTGCAACTTCCGCTCGTTCTCGCGCATATAGGCCAAGCTATGCTTATATTGTTCTTCCTGTATCAACCGCAAACGCTTTTCCTGCTCAATGGCTTTCTGCTTCCTGATGCGGATACGCTGAATGACAATAACACCCAAGGCTATGGAAAACAGCAGAACAAATAGAAGCAGATAGATTTTCTTTAAATAGCTTTCATTCTTCAAATCCAGCTGATGGTTCTTCTGTTCTTCGTGCTGAAAGCTATAAGACAGATGCAGTTTCTCTACTGCATCAGTCCGAGTTATTGCATTTATAGAATCTTGTAATATTCTATATTGCTTGTCATAAGCCAATGACAGCACTTCATTCCCCTGCGTCTTTTCTAAGTCAGTCAGGTAATAATTTGCATAGCACTGTTTATGAAGATTTCCATATTTCAGCACCTCTCCCCAATAATAGCGAGCGGAATCCACTTGTCCTTCATCTTTATATATACTTCCCAGGCACAACAATACATTACCCGCTTTCCTTTCCGCAGGCAATACTTTCAATAAAGTCTGTTTTGCCAACCCAATTTGGCCCTCATCGTAGTAAAAGCATCCCATTTCCCCAGCTATGCCGTCAGCCAATTTATCTTTTTCGTATTTCCGTGCTATCCGGTAAGACTCCTTATAATAATAAAAAGCACTGTCCTTCTCATTTTTCCCATCATACGTCCGAGCCAAAGTAGCCAACGTATTGGCATACCGCACCGAGTCCCCCAACCCTCCATAGCAACACAACGCCTTCCGAATCATGTTTCGCGATTCATCATAAAGTTCTTGATAAGCAAACAAGATTCCCATCTGCCCGTAAGTCATTCCCTGCAAAAGAGTTTGCTCCGTGTCCTCGCCAACCTCTATGCCCTGATGATACGCCTTCAGCGCCCTTGAAATATCGTTCATGTCCCGATAGGTTCCTCCCAAATAATAATAGGATTCAAACAAGCGTTCCTTATCACCCTTTTTCCGATAATAATCAACGATGGAAAGAATAACGGAATCGGTGGTATGCGGCATATAAAGTTTGTCCTCTGCTTTTATAGTAAGCAAACGATAATACATTTGTGTCTCCTGAGGAGCATTGGACATGCTGTCCGCCAATGTCTCCAGCAAAGCCAAAGCGCTGTCGGGACGGGCATCCATGCAACTCATGGCCTGTTTCATGGCTATAGGATAATCTTTCCCCGATGTACAGGAAAACAGATATAGGCATCCTGCCAGCAAGTATATAAGCATTGCGTTTTTCATATCTACAATCTTTTAGCTCGTACTGAGTTTTTTTTACAAATATAGCAAGACCAACGATAATTACACCCTAATGGGTATAATTTATTAGCTTCTTTTGCATAATATACCCGAAAGGGTGCAAAGTATTAGCCCAAACCAGCGCATTACGGAAAACCAGGAGTATTCAGCAAATTCGTGATACAAAGAAAAAGGACAGGAAAATTCCTTCAAAAGCTTCAGCCTCTCCGCAAACCCTTTGCCGGTGGACATTCCGGCTAAAGGATTACACCGGAAAATGCTTCAGCCCGAAAAAAAATCCTTCAGCCGCACCCTCTGGGGGTATGCATACTCCGCACAGATTGGTTCCCCAATGCTTCAAAAGTCCTATATCCAGGCACTTGTCACCGTATTGCACCCCTAAATGAGCAAACTGACACAACCGGAAACATATTCTTTTTCATCAGGATAAGTTTGTATTTTCTGCCTTTCAAATTTATCGTTTCACTCTAGTGATGAAGTTTCACCACTAGAGTGAAATAATTTGATCACTAAAGTGATACAACTTCTTCACTAAAATGAAACGATAATTTTGAAAGGCAGTCAAAGCAAACTCTTCCTAATAGTAACATCATTTCCAACAGGCATAAAAGCACCAGAGAAAATGAACTTCCACAAACACATCCCGAACAACCAAAAACTGAAGCTTCCATAATCGGGCTGAAGGAATTTCCAAAGGCAATCCTTCAGCCGCTTCGCCCTATTGACGGGCTTTTGCGGAGAGGCTGAAGCTTCTGAAACAAAAAACAGGGCAATGTCCCCGGAGGCACTGACAATCACCTCAATGGTAGCAGAAACCGACAAGTGTACACATGAAGCGGCAGTTTCCGAATAAAATAAGCCCTCTCCCGCATATATAGCCGGAAATATCGTATATTTGCTCTGTACTAAAGAAATAGAACCACTATGAAGAAAGAAGAATTAATGCGGAAAGCCATTGAGCTTTCTATAGAAAACGTGGCAAACGACGGCGGTCCTTTCGGAGCAGTTATCGCCAAAGACGGAGAAATTATCGCTACCGGAGTCAATCGTGTCACTTCACAATGCGACCCTACCGCCCATGCGGAAGTCAGCGCCATCCGTGCAGCGGCAACCAAACTGGGAACATTCAACTTGAGCGGATGTGAAATTTATACTTCGTGTGAACCGTGTCCCATGTGTCTGGGAGCCATTTACTGGGCACGGCTGGATAAAATGTATTATGCAAACAACAAGACGGATGCCAAGAATATAGGGTTTGACGACTCTTTTATCTATGATGAGTTAAGCCTGAAGCCTTCGGCACGCAAGCTGCCTTCCGAAGTTCTTTTGGCGGAAGAGGCGATAAAGGCATTCCAACAATGGACAGAGAAAAGTGACAAAGTGGAGTATTAATAGAAAGGCGCGGACGAAATCCCTATCATCCGCGCCCGAAATCTTTATAAGATATTAAAGACTATTCTTTTACCGGCGTATTTTCCAACGTAGCTACTACGAAATCATAGAACTTGCCTACAGAAGGAATAAAGCAGCGTTCATCCGGTGAGTGAGGAGAACGCAAGGTAGGACCGAAAGAAATCATATCCAATCCCGGAACCACCGCACCGATGATACCGCATTCCAAGCCGGCATGAATCACTTTCACAGCAGGTTCCGTACCGAATTGTGCCTTATAAGACTCCTTCATGGCTTTCAGAATAGGAGAATCCACATTGGGTTCCCAGCCTGAATAACCACCTGAACGGGTTACTTCCATACCTGCCATAGAGAAACAGCTTTCCAATGCAGTATTCAGATAATCCTTCATTGAATCGCGTGAACTGCGGGCCAGGATTTTTATCTCCGCCTTGCCACCACCTATAGAAACAATAGCCAGATTGGAAGAGGTTTCCACGGTATCGGGGATAGTAGGAATCATACGCATCACTCCATTCTGACAAGCATAAATGGCATCCACCAGATTATCTTTAATTTCATCGGGAACCATCATCGCAGGCAATTCCACCCGTTCTGCCTTGAAGCTGATCGGTGTTTCGTGTACATGATATTCTTCATTCCACAATGCTTCGCACTCCTGCACAAATTCCAGTACGTCCGCTTCTTCTTCAGCCGGAACCGTAATGACCACTTCACATTCACGAGGAATGGCATTACGCATATTGCCACCTTGCCAGGACACCAGGCAAGCCTCATCGTAAGTTATCACCTGGTTCATGAAACGAGCCATCAGCTTGTTGGCATTGGCACGTCCTTCATTTATTTCCAATCCTGAATGACCACCGCGCAGCCCTTTCAAGGTAACTTTCAAAGCAATGTCAGCCGGATCTGTTTCCACTTCTTTATATTCCAACACTGCTGTCAGGTCTTCACCGCCTGCACAACCGATATACAATTCTCCTTCTTCTTCCGAATCCAGATTCAACAGAATATCACCGTCTACCGTTCCCGGCTTCAAACCGAACGCACCGAACATACCGGTTTCTTCGTCGGCAGTAATCAGTGCTTCCAACGGACCATGTTTCAGCGTCTTGTCTTCCATGATAGCCATGATAGCGGCAACACCCATACCATCATCGGCTCCCAAAGTCGTGCCTTTAGCTTTCACCCAATCTCCGTCAATGTAAGTCTCGATAGGATCATTTTCAAAATCATGCACTGTATCGTTATTCTTCTGAGGAACCATGTCCATGTGAGCCTGAAGAATCACCTTCTTACGGTTTTCCATCCCCGGAGTGGCAGGCTTACGGTAAATGATATTACCGGCTTCGTCCTGGAATGACTCTACGCCTACACTTTTTCCAAAGTTCAGCAAGAACTCTTGCACTTTCTTCAAGTAACCCGAAGGGCGGGGAACCTGAGTCAATGAATAGAAATGCTTCCACACATTCTGCGGAGCGAGAGAGAGAATTGTACTCATAACTTCTTAGTTTTATTTGTGAACGGCAAAGCCGCTAATCCATATATACCCAACAAAATTAATAAAAAAGTTTGTATTCCATGCACTAATAAGGCAAAAATTCCCGCATCTTCTTTTCCCACTCCATAGAGCATCATCATCGTTATGACAGCAAAATGCCACGGACCCGCCCCATTAGGAGTCGGAACTACTACCGCAATGCTACCTACAGCAAACATGACCAGTCCCGCCATCACTCCCAAATTATCGGAAAAATCGAAACAAAAGAAAGAAACATAGAATTGCAGGAAATAGCAAGTCCAGATACCGACGGTATAAAGAATGAACAGAGGCATCCGCTTTACATGACGCAAAGACAGTACACCGACCCATACATTATGGAGAATGCCTTTCACCTTAGCAAAGACCGTCACATTCCTGATCAGAAAAAAAGCCAGCACCAATACGGCCAGCACACAGACGATAGTGATATAGAAATGCCCCGAAGTAAATACCTGTGCCAAAACCGTGGTATCCGTGCCGGTTTCTTTAAAAAAAGTATCGAATACCCTTGCCTGCATTATAAGAGTTACCCCTGTAATCAACGACACACACAGCGTATCAATCAGCCGTTCCGTAACCACCGTACCCAGCGATTTGGAAAAAGATGTACCATCATATTTAGCCAACACCCCGCAACGGGAAATCTCACCTACACGGGGAACAACCAAGTTGGCGGCATAAGACACAAAGATGGCATACACACAATCGGATGTTTTGGGATGCTCGCCCAACGGAGCCAGCGTAAGCTTCCACCGCCAGCCACGAAAAATATGGCTAAACACACCAAACACTAATGACACTAACATCCACCCATAGTTCATTCCTCCATCCAAGACCTCCCACACCCGGGAAAAATTGAATCCGTGATACATCCATATCAGTATCGCAGCCCCCAAAAATAACGGAAATGCAATCTGCAAACCTTTATTTATAATCTTTTTTAATCGAGTTCGTTCCAAAATCTGTGTATATTAATTTAGAATGTTTACCTTTGCACGATGCAAAGATACTATCTTAGCGAAATAAACCTATTTATTAACGATAGAAAAATAACGGAATGGGATTAGTAAAGCCAAAAAAATTTCTAGGACAACACTTCTTGAAAGATCTCAGTATTGCAAAAGATATAGCCGATACGGTAGACGTGTGCCCTGACTTGCCAATTCTGGAAGTAGGACCGGGGATGGGGGTACTAACCCAGTTTATTATGCAGAAAAACCGTCCGGTAAAAGTGGTGGAACTGGACTATGAATCTGTAGCCTATCTCCGTGAGAACTTCCCTGCCCTGGAAGATAATATCATTGAAGACGACTTCTTGAAACTGAACCTCGAAAAATTATTTGACGGAAAACCTTTTGTCCTGACCGGCAACTATCCTTATAATATATCCAGCCAGATATTCTTTAAAATGCTGGATTACAAAGACCTGATACCCTGTTGTACCGGAATGATCCAAAAAGAAGTGGCCGAACGCATTGCCGCCGGTCCCGGAAGCAAGACATACGGCATTCTCAGTATCCTGATACAAGCCTGGTACAAAGTAGAATACCTGTTCACCGTACACGAACATGTATTCAATCCGCCTCCCAAGGTGAAAAGTGCGGTCATCCGTATGACACGCAATGAAACGACGGAACTGGGATGCAATGAAAAATTGTTCAAGCTCATTGTAAAAACAACATTCAACCAACGGCGTAAAACTTTGAGAAACTCTATTTCTTCCATTTTAGACAAAGAGAACCCATTGAGCGCAGACCCCATTTTCAACAAACGCCCGGAACAGTTGTCTGTACAAGAGTTTATCGAACTGACCAACCAGGTGGAAGCGGCGCTGAAAAACAAGACGGATATTGTCTATAGCAATGATATCGCCCGGAAAGGAACAAACAAGAAAGAATAACACCTATTTATTATATTAACGGAAGAATAGGATGAATAAAGAGGAATTAGAAAAAGTAGAGCAGCTGATCGAGCAAAAAGACTCAGAGCAACTGAAGGACTTGCTTGCCGGACTGCATCCTGCCGACATAGCAGAGCTGTGCAATGAACTGGATGCGGAAGAAGCACGGTTCATATACCTGTTACTGGACAATGAGACTGCCGCCGATGTCCTTATCGAAATGGACGAAGACGCCCGTAAGGAATTCCTGGAAATCCTTCCCTCTGAAACAATCGCCAAACGGTTCGTTGACTACATGGATTCGGATGATGCCGTGGACATTATCCGTGAAATGGACGAGGACAAACAAGAAGAAGTCCTCTCACACATTGAAGACATAGAACAAGCCGGAGATATTGTCGATTTGTTGAAATATGACGAAGACACTGCCGGTGGATTGATGGGTACCGAAATGGTAATCGTAAACGAAAACTGGAGTATGCCCGAATGTCTGAAGGAAATGCGCATCCAGGCGGAAGATATGGACGAAATCTATTATGTATATGTAGTAGACGATGACCAGCGGCTGCGCGGTGTGTTCCCGTTGAAGAAAATGATCACCAGCCCTTCCGTATCCAAAGTGAAGCACGTGATGAGGAAAGAACCGATATCCGTCCATGTAGATACCCCTATAGACGAAGTGGTACAAACCATTGAAAAATATGACCTGGTCGCCGTTCCGGTAGTGGACAGTATCGGACGCCTGGTAGGACGGATTACGGTAGACGATGTGATGGACGAAGTACGTGAACAGGCTGAGCGCGACTACCAGCTGGCATCAGGTTTGTCACAAGACGTGGAAACAGACGATAATGTATTCCGCCAGACTACAGCCCGTCTGCCCTGGCTGCTCATCGGCATGATAGGCGGAATAGGAAACTCCATGATTCTGGGCAACTTTGACAGCACTTTTGCCGCACATCCCGAAATGGCCCTCTACATCCCCCTTATCGGCGGAACAGGGGGGAATGTGGGAACACAGTCCTCGGCACTTATCGTACAAGGACTGGCAAACAGCTCGCTGGATGCCCAAAACACCTGGAAACAAATAGTAAAGGAATCTGTAGTGGCCGTAATCAATGCTACTATTATTTCTATGCTGGTATATATCTATAATTTCATCCGTTTCGGGGCAAGTGCCACCGTGACTTATTCGGTTTCATTCAGCCTGTTTGCAGTAGTCATGTTCGCTTCCATCTTTGGGACCCTGGTTCCTATGACACTGGAAAAACTAAAAATAGATCCGGCCATCGCTACAGGTCCGTTCATATCCATCACCAATGACATTATAGGTATGATGCTTTATATGGGCATCACCGTATTACTATCCTGACACATTTCACTACAGATTACATAGATTGAAATTCAGAGAAAAACAGATTCACACAGAAACCGGCAAAGAATCACAATAAAAGAGAATCTGTATGAATCTATGTAATCTGCAGTGCATTTATCCCCCTTGATTCTCCTATTTTCTCCACTTTTAAGGATTTTCCTAAAAAAATCGGGAAAAACAGTATGAAGTTCTAATTTATTTCTTTTAATTTGTAAATTGTTGTTATAACAAAAACGCTTACTTTAAAAATCTATACGATGGACTCGAATGAAACTATCCGCCCTTTAACCGAAGTTCCAATGGAACAGACATCTGAAACTTTGGTATCATCTTCCGCTACTGCAGAAGAAAATAACGCTACGTATGTACCTAAACAAACGAAAGAAGAGGTCATCGAACGTTTAAAAGAAATCAACGAAGACGCCTGCAATGCAGACAAACAAGAGTTGGATTTATTGAAACAGAACTTCTACAAGCTGCACAAGGCTGAGCAAGAAGCCGCCCGTAAGGCATTTATTGATGGCGGAGGTGCTCCTGAGGCATTTATTCCCCAACCGGACGATGCTGAAAGCCGTTTCAAAGATATCATGAGCTCTATCAAAGAGAAAAGAAGCGCCATACAAGCAGAACAAGATAAAGAAAAAGAAGATAACCTGGTGAAAAAGCTCGCCATTATCGACCGCTTGAAAGAACTTGCCGAATCTCCCGAAGATGCCAACAAAGCATACAATGAATTCAAGAAACTGCAACAGGAATGGAACGATATAAAACAGGTGCCGGCTGCCAAGGTAAATGAACTATGGAAAAATTATCAGCACTATGCAGAAAAGTTCTATGACTTGATAAAGCTGAACAATGAATTCCGTGAGTATGATTTTAAAAAGAATCTTGAAATAAAAACTCATCTCTGTGAAGCCGCAGAGAAATTGGCTGATGAAGAAGATGTGATTTCCGCTTTCCACCAATTACAAAAGTTACATCAGGAATTCCGGAATACGGGTCCTGTTGCAAAAGAATTGCGCGAAGATATATGGACCCGGTTCAAAACTGCCTCTACAGCCGTAAACCGTCGTCACCAGCAACATTTCGAAGCCTTAAAAGAAAAAGAGCAACGTAATTTGGATGAAAAGACCGTAATCTGTGAAATTGTGGAAGCGATGGAATACGATACGTTCACTACTTTCCAAGACTGGGAAAACAAAACTCAGGAAATCATTGCTTTGCAAGCTAAATGGAAAACAATTGGTTACGCACCTCAAAAAATGAACGTGAAGATATTCGAACGTTTCCGTGCCGCTTGTGATGAGTTTTTCAAACGCAAAGCCGAGTTCTTCAAATCCATCAAGGAAAGTATGGCAGGCAATCTGGAAAAGAAGAAAGCATTATGTGAAAAAGCAGAAGCACTAAAAGAAAGCACAGACTGGAAAGCAACTGCTGATATTCTAAGCAAATTACAAAAGGAATGGAAAACAATCGGTCCTGTACCTAAAAAGTATTCGGATGCCGTATGGAAACGATTCATTGCCGCATGTGATTATTTCTTCGAGCAAAAGAACAAGGCGACTTCTTCACAACGCTCGGTTGAACAGGAAAACATGGTTCAGAAAAAGGCGATCATTGAAAAATTAAATGCAATTGACGCACAGGAAACACCGGAAGAGGATGCGGGAAACACCATTCGAGAATTAATGAAAGAATGGAACGGCATCGGTCATGTACCGTTTAAAGAAAAAGATAAACTGTACAAGCAATATCATGGTGTCATCGACAAGTTGTTTGACAAGCTGAATCTTTCCGCATCACAGAAAAAATTAAGCAATTTTAAATCAACCATCAGCAAGGAAGGCAACCTTTATCGTGAACGCGAAAAACTGGTTCGTGCTTACGAAAACATGAAGAATGAAATTCAAACATACGAGAACAACTTGGGCTTCTTGACCAGTTCTTCCAAAAAAGGTAGCAGTTTGGTTACGGAAATGAATCGTAAAGTGGAAAAACTCAAAGCAGACCTAGAATTGATCTTGAAAAAAATTGAGGTGATCGACCAATCAATGAAAAACGAATAAAAACAGTTATATGAAAAAAGAGTCTAACGCAAATGCGTTAGACTCTTTTTTCATATAACGGGTCAGCGGATTTTCCTGGTTGGTAAGCTTTCTTTTAAGCGTATAGCCTAGCCAGTCTGAACATGAAGAATTTCAGATCATCCACCCCTCTTAACTGGCTTCGAAAAGCTTTGATTTTAGCATTGAACGACTCCGCTGAAGCATTTGTCAATCGTTCT